>JAADEK010000003.1 GCA_013153455.1 Aquificota bacterium | reverse complement strand
GTCTTTTCGGGGGGAAATCCGAGCTTCGCGCTCGCTTCCGCCTGAAGGTCTGAGGTCACAAAAGGCTTCGGGGGCTGAACCTTCTCCTCTTTTTTCTCAAACTTGTAAACCGAAAAGAAACCCTTCTCAAGCTTTTGGGCTATTATCTTCGCGTCGGAGGGGTTTTCGTATCTGTAGTCGTAAAGAGCCCAAAACTTCTCGTTGTCCTTCCTCAGAAGCGCTTTTACGTAGTAATACGTCTTTTGTTTGAAGTTCTGAATCTCCCTCTCCCTCTCCACGAGAAGCCTAAGGGCGGGTGATTGAACCCTTCCCGCGGAGAGTTTCTTGTTTTTGAACTCCCTCCAAAGAACGGGTGAGACGAGGTAACCGAGGATACGGTCAAGTATCCTCCTCGCAAACTGGGCGCGAACGAGGTTCATATCAAGCTCGCCCGCGCTCCTTATCGCCTTCCTTATAGCGTCCGGTGTTATCTCGTAAAAGACCGCCCTCTTTACCTTTTTGTTCGCCTTTTGTAGCTCCTGCTTCAGGAAGTAAGCTATAGCCTCGCCCTCACGGTCTGGGTCCGTAGCTATGTAGACCTCGTCCGAACGCTTTGCGAGGTTTTTAAGCTCGGAAACGAGCTTCTTTTTCCCCTTTACGAAGGTATACGTAGCCTTAAGGGTTGAGAGCTCAACCCCGAGCCCGCGCTTGGGGAGGTCCTTGATATGCCCCAAAGAAGCCCTGAGGGTCCAATCCTTCCCGAGGAACTTTCTTATAGTCTTTGCTTTCGTCGGGGACTCTACGATAAAGAGCTTCATAAGGATTTAATATCTAAAGTCAAAAGGGAGGGCTCAAGGGGAGAGCCACTCCCCGCTTTCTATAAGCTCCTCGGGGGAAACCTTTTCTTGAACCTTTTGTGATATTTTGTAGGAGCAAAACTCGGGTCCGCACATGGAGCAGAACTTCGCGCTCTTGTAGCCCTCCTGAGGGAGGGTCTCGTCGTGGTAAGCGCGGGCGGTTTCGGGGTCTATCGCAAGCTCAAACTGCTTGTTCCAATCAAACGCGTAACGCGCGCGTGACATCTCAAGGTCCCAGTCCCGCGCGCCGGGCCAATACTTGGCTATGTCCGCAGCGTGAGCTGCTATCTTGTAGGCTATCACTCCCTGCTTTACGTCCTCTACGTTCGGGAGACCGAGGTGCTCCTTCGGTGTAATGTAGCAAAGCATTGAAGCGCCAGCCCATCCCGCGAGCGCCCCGCCTATGGCGCTCCCTATGTGGTCGTATCCGGGAGCGACGTCCAAAACGAGGGGTCCCAGAACGTAAAAGGGTGCCTCATGACACCACTCTTGTTGAATCTTCATATTAAACTCAACCTGATTGAGTGGAACGTGTCCCGGACCCTCAACCATAGCCTGAACGTCGTGTTTCCAAGCCCTCTCCACGAGCTCACCGAGGACTTTTAGCTCCGCGAGCTGTGCGTCGTCCGTTGCGTCCTCTATACAGCCCGGTCTCAGCGCGTCCCCGAGGGAAAACGAAACGTCGTATTTCTTAAATATCTCGCATATCTTGTCAAAGTGCTCGTAGAGGGGGTTTTGCTTCCCGTGCTCGGTCATCCACTGGGCGAGAATCGCCCCTCCCCTTGAGACGATGCCCATGACCCTGTGCTGAACGAGGGGAAGGTGCTCGCGCAATATACCCGCGTGTATCGTCATGTAGGAAACGCCCTGACGGGCTTGCTCCTCTATAACGTCAAGGATAAGGTCTATCGTTAGCTCCTTTACGTTCCCCTTTGCTATCTTCCAAGCTTCGTATATCGGAACCGTTCCAACAGGAACGGTGCTCTCCCTTATTATCGCTTCACGGGTTTCCTTTATCGCTTCCCCCGTTGAGAGGTCCATTATCGTGTCCGCCCCGTATCTTATAGCTACCCTCGCCTTTTCCACCTCGGTGGGTATATCAGAAGCGAGACCCGAGTTTCCTATGTTTGCGTTTACCTTTACGCGTGAGTTTATACCTATACACATGGGTTCAAGGTGGAGGTGATTTATGTTCGCGGGTATTATCATACGACCCCTTGCTACCTCTTGACGGACGAACTCCGGATGCAGACCCTCCCTTTTTGCGACGAACTCCATCTCCTCGGTTATTATCCCCTGACGGGCGAGGTGCATTTGGGTTTTATTCTTAAAGCGCTTTCTCCTCTCAACCCAGTCCGCTCTGAGCATTCCAAACCTCCTGAAGGTTTATACTTTAACTTAATATCGCGGGATTTTTAATCAACATGACATTATTCAGCTTTAAGATATATAGGTATGCAACTTGATTTTGAGAGGGAACTGTGGGAGATAAAGGAGAAAAAAGACAAACTCCTCGGTCTTTACAGGCTCGGGAAGGGGGAGGTTCTCGCTCAACTCCGCCAGCTCAGGAAGGAGTTTAAGGAAAAGGCGAGGAAGGTATACAAGAGCCTCTCCCCTTGGGAGAGGGTTATGATTGCAAGACACCCAAAGCGCCCGCACACCTCCGATTACATAAAGTTCCTGATAAAGGACTTTGAGGAGATTCACGGGGACGGTTGCTACGGGGAAGACAGGGCGATAGTAGCGGGCTTCGGGTATTTCGCGGGAACTCCCGTCGCGGTCGTCGGGCACGAAAAGGGAAAAGACACAAAGGAGAAGATAGAGAGGAACTTCGGTATGCCCCACCCCGAGGGCTACAGGAAGGCTATAAAGCTCTTTAAACTCGCGGAGAAGTTCCGAATACCTGTAATCACCTTCATAGACACGCCCGGAGCCTTCCCCGGTATAGGTGCGGAAGAAAGGGGGCAGTCGCGCGCTATAGCGGAGAGTATGCTTACGATGGCTTTCCTTAAGGTTCCCTCGGTCGCGGTCGTTATAGGGGAGGGAGGAAGCGGTGGGGCGCTCGCGCTGGGTGTCGCAAACAGGGTGTGCATACTTGAGAACGCATACTACTCGGTTATATCACCCGAAGGGTGCGCTGCTATACTCTGGAAGGACCAAAGTAAGGTAAAGGAAGCTGCGAAGGCTCTGAAGCTCACCGCAAAGGACTTAAAGGAGCTCGGGGTCGTTGACTGCGTGATTCCCGAGCCCTTCGGTGCAGCTCACTGGAATCCCAGAGCCACCGCTTTTATGCTCGGGAAGGTTCTGAGGAGGTGTCTCGGGGAGCTTTGCTCCCTATCTCCAGATGAACTCGTTCAAGACAGGATGAGGAAGTTCACATCCATGGGGGTCTTCAAGACGGAAGATTAGACCTGCAATCGGGACAAAGCCCGTATACGTTAACCGAGTAGCTCTCGGTTTTGAATCCTTTCAGCTCGGGAGGGACGCTTATCCTGTCGTCAAGCTCTATGTCCTCAATCTTTCCGCACCTTTCGCATATGAGGTGGTGATGCTCGGATGTGTTAGCGTCGTATCTGGCGGAGTTTCCCCAAAAACAAACCCTCCTTACGAGACCTATCCTCTCAAGCGTCTCAAGCGTTCTGTATACAGTGGCGAGGGAAACGTAAGGATACATCTTCTTCACTTCCTCGTAAATCTCCTCAACGGTCGGGTGATTGGGGGACTTGAGGAGAACCTCGTAGACCGCGAGGCGCTGGGGTGTTATCTTTAGACCTATCTCCTTGCATTTCTTTACGAATAGCTCAAGCCTCTCGCGGACATTTTGCATGGGAAATTAAGATAAAATGAAAAACTAAACTTTTCAATAATATTTATCACTCCGCGGGAGCGAGGATGTAGTCGTAATCCTCCCGCCATCTTACCACGCTCACATCACCCCCGTCAACGATAACCTCACAAGCCCTCGGTCTCATGTTGTAGTGAGAAGACATGGCAAAAGCGTAAGCACCCGCGGAAAGAACCGCCAAGTAATCACCCCTTCCCACGTCCTCTATCTCCCTATCAAGCGCCAAAAAGTCCCCGGTCTCGCATATGGGTCCCACTATGTCCGCAACCACCTTTTCTTTGCCCTTCGGGCGAACGGGGACTATGTGGTGGTAAGCGTTGTATATAGAAGGTCTTATCAGGTCGTTCATACCCGCGTCGGTGATTATAAAGCGCTTACCGCCCTTTTCCTTCACAAACTGAACCTGCGTAATAAGGACGCCCGCGTTTCCCACGATTGAGCGCCCCGGCTCAAGGATAAGCTTCGCGTCAACACCCGAAAGGTAAGGCTCAAGAGCCTCCGCAAGCTCAAAAGGCGTGGGTTCCCTGTCCTCGGGCTTATACTTTATCCCGAGCCCCCCGCCTATATCAAGGTAACGTATATCAAACCCGTCCCTCGTCAGGGACTCGTATAGCTCAACGACCTTCTCAACCGCCTCCTCGTAGGGTGAGGTATCAAGTATCTGTGAGCCTATGTGGCAGTGTATGCCGACCACGTCAAGGTTTGGCAAGCTTCGGGCGTATTCGTATTCCTTTCTCGCTTCCTTTATGTCTATACCGAACTTACTCTTTTGCATACCCGTAGCTATGTAGGGGTGGGTCTTCGGGTCAACGTCCGGGTTTACGCGTATAGCGACGCGAACCCTCTTTTTAAGCCTTCCCGCAAGCTCGTTGAGAACCTCAAGCTCCTGCCTGCTTTCCGCGTTGAACATCAATATATCCGCAACTATAGCGTTCTTCAGCTCCCTCTCCGTTTTCCCCACGCCCGCGTAAACTATCCTCTCGGGAGGAACGCCCGCACCGAGCGCCAGATAAAGCTCACCCCCCGAGACGATATCCGCACCCGCCCCCTCTTGTGACAAGAGTCTCACGATGCTCGGGTTGAAGTTAGCCTTAAGGGCGTAGCACACGAGGGCGTCGGGGAAAGCTTCCCTGTATTGGGAAAAGCGCTCACGTATGAAGGAAGCGCTGTATACGAAAAGCGGAGTCCCGAAGCGCTCCGCAAGCTCGCCCAAAGGAACGCCCTCAAGCGTAAGCTCTCCTCCCTCGTATCTCAGGTAAGGATTGAAACCCGATACCTCTTGCATAACTCATAAATTTTAAAGACTCTCAACCCTCAGGTGAGGATTTTTTAGTATATTCCCGACCCTCACACCCGCGTCAAAGGGCTGAAACTCCTCGTAAGCGTTCGGGACGAACACAACCCCGTCCGCCAAGTTGTTGTCCTCAACGAGGACAAACTCCGCCCTCCCGAGCCTTACCTTTTTCCCGAGCGTCTTTATAGTCCTTGAGTTTGCCCGTGCCCTTTGCTCCCTCTCAATCGCGTGAGTCCATATATTCCAGTGCCCGAGCTCGTCAACGAGCGTGTTGTCGCAAACGACCCAAAGCTCGCCCCCCGCTCGCTCCTCTTTTTCAAACTCAAACTCGGTTATATCCTTTCCTTTCATAAAAAGACCGCCTTCGGCGGTAATTAAATCCTTTAAAGAAATACCTAAAGAACTCAAGAAACCCTCAAGGTCGGGCTCAACCCCGAAAGCCCGGGAAAGCAGGCGATGGGATACCTCAAAGGGAGGCTCAAGGACCTTGGGCGAGTATGAGAGAAACCCAACACCCCGAACGATGAAATCCCTCTCAAAGAAAAGCTCCCTCGGAATCACGAGCGTGCTGTGGTTCGCGCTGAGCGTAGGGAAGTATGCGAAGTTTATAACCTTCAGGTTTATCTCCCTCAGCTCCTCGTCAGAAAAGTATAAAAACGGGTTTCCGAAGGCTACAAGAGCGTCAAGCTCGTGAATCTCCTGCCTCAGCTCTTTTATACCCTTTGCAAAAAAGGGCGTGACGTTCCCGACTATCGTGTAATCGCACCCGTATTTTTTCCTGAGCTCCTTGAGCGCTTTGAGGGTGCGGTTCTTGAAGGGACTCCTGAGGAGGGTATCACCGACGATAAGGGAGGTATCCCTCGGGAAGTGCTCAAGGAACGAAAGCGCCCTTTTCGGTCCCTCGCCATTTGCAAGGGACTCAAGGACCTCAACCACACCCTCCGGGTCTTTGAGTATAAATTCGGTTGATTTTTGGGATACGGTCGTGAAGCGCGTTCCCACGCTCAGTATGTAGGCGTCCGCCTCAAAGGCGTCAACGACCCACCGCGTGAGCATTACCTCCGAGAATGTCATTTCCGCCTCAAATATCAGGAGGGCTTTCTTTCTCGCCCAGCTTTGGGGTCTTGTGCTCGTCTGGAGGAAGGGCAAAAAGAGCGCGTCGGTGTATACCCTGTCGGTGAGCGAGCGGGCTATGAGATACTCCTCAAGACCGAAGAACCTGTCAAAGAAGAAACCCACCCTCGCACCCGAAAGCTCCGAAAGGGCGGAAATCACGTCCTCTTTTTTGAGCTCCTTTAAGGAGTTCTCTTTTCTGAGGAAGGGCTTTCTTACCCTCAGGGGGTTTTGGGGTATCTGTTGGATGTATGTGATTCCCTTTGAGCAGAAGCTACCGATGGAGTTTGGGTCCTTGGGGTGCCCGTAGAGGTCAACGAGCTTTTTTTCCTTGAGGTATGCGATGTATCCGCAGGCGCAGGAACAGCCCCCGCATACGCCGAAGACCGCGCTCTCAAACTCCTTCACGGTGAGGGGTTTGTTCGTAGGGGGAAGGGGCATCAGACCACCTCGTCGTCAAGGTTCACAAGACAGGGAAGCTCCTTTCCCGCGAGCAGTTCAAGGAAAGCTCCCCCGCCCGTTGAAACGAAATCAAACGAGTGGTATACGCCCGCTTTGTGTATCGCGTGGTCGGTGTCCCCACCGCCCGCTATCGTGAGCGCGGGGGAGCGCGCGAGCAAGCGCGCGACCTCTATAGTCCCGTGCTTGAACTTATCAAGCTCAAAGACACCCATGGGTCCGTTCCAGACGATTGTCTGGGCGTCGGAGATTATCTCCTCAACGAGCCTGACCGAAACGGGACCTATATCAAGACCCATCCAGCCCTCGGGAATCTCTTGCCACGGGACGACGCGCGTCGGCGTGGAGTCCGAGACCTCTTTTCCTATCACGAAGTCAACGGGAAGGTATAGCTTTATCCCGAGCTTTTTGGCGACGTCTATGAGGTCCCTCGCGGTGGGAAGGAGTTCTTCCTCAACGAGCGAACTCCCGACGTTGTATCCCATAGCCTTCAGGAAGGTAAAAGCCATAGCCCCGCCTATGAAGAGCTTGTCAACGCGCCTTATGAGGTTCTTTATGACTTCAAGCTTTGAGGAGACCTTCGCGCCCCCCAGTATCGCGACCACCGGGCGCTGGGGCGCTACCATAGCCTTCTCAAAGTAGTTTATCTCCTTCTCAAGCAAAAAGCCCATTACCGCGGGCTTTAGGAACTTGGGGACGAGATAGACGCTCGCGTGCTTGCGGTGGCAGGTTCCGAAGGCGTCCGCTACGTATACCTCACCGAGCTGTGCGAGCTCGCGCGCGAAGTTCTCGTCGCAGGCGGTCTCCTCGGGGTGAAAGCGCAGGTTCTCAAGGAGAACGACCTCCCCCTCCTTCATACCCTCAACGAGCTTTTTTACCTCCTCCCCTACGCAGTCGGGCGCGAGCTTTACCTCGCGGTTCAGGTATCTTGAGAGACGTTTGGCGACGGGTGCGAGGCTGTAGCGCGGGTCTCTGCCTTTTGGTCTCCCGAGGTGGGACATAAGTATCACGCGCGCCCGCGCGTCAAGGAGATACTCAAGCGTGGGGAGTGATTCCTTTATGCGCGTGTCGTCAACGATGTTTCCCCTCTCGTCTATGGGAACGTTGTAATCAACCCTGACGAGGACTCGCTTACCGTTTACGGGAACGTCCCTTAAGGTCTTTTTCTTGAGCATCTTCCCACCTCAGAAGGGTTTTTCCGGAACCTTTTCCCAGTCTTTCAGGAAGCGCTCAAGACCTATATCGGTAAGGGGGTGCTTGAAGAGCTGTTCAAGAACCTTGAAAGGCATCGTGCAGATGTCAGCCCCTATGAGCGCTGACTCAAGGACGTGCATCGGATGCCTTACGCTCGCGACGATTATCTCCGTGTCAAACTCGTAGTTCAGGAATATTTCCCTTATGTCCCTTATGAGTTCCATGCCCTTTGATGAGATGTCGTCAAGTCTCCCGACGAATGGGGACACGTAAGACGCTCCCGCTTTTGCCGCGAGGAGAGCCTGAGTCGGTGAGAAGACGAGAGTGACGTTCGTGGGTATGCCTTCGCTCTCAAGGACTTGAACCGCCTTCAGACCTTCGGGCGTCATGGGTATCTTAACGACGACGTTCTCACCCATATCCGCGAGGAGTCTTCCCTCCCTTATCATCCCCTCCGCGTCAAGCGAAACCGTCTCAAGGCTCACGGGACCCTCAACGAGGTCAAGTATCTCCGAAACAACTTGTTTAAAGGGTTTTCCCGTTTTCGCGATGAGTGTCGGGTTCGTCGTGACACCGTCAAGGACGCCCCACTCTTGAGCCTTCTTTATCTCCTCCACGTTGGCTGTATCAAGGAATATTTTCATCTTCTTACCTCCCGAAAGGTAGGACTGAGAAAACCGCAAGGTATATTATACAAAGTGATGAAAACCGTAGGTTTTGTTTACGACGACGTATACCTGAAGCACGATTACCCCGACCACCCGGAGAACAAGGGAAGGCTCCTGTCAATCGTGGAGCACCTCACAAACTCCCCCCTAAAAGATAAGGTCGTATACGTAAAGCCAAGAAGGGCAACCCCCGCGGAGGTAGCCCTGAACCACGACCCCGCATACATACAGGAGATAAAGGAGTTTTGCGACGCGGGAGGTGGCTTTTTAGACCCCGACACATACGCAACACCACACACATACGAGGTAGCCCTCCACGCGGTAGGGGGTGTTCTTGAGGCGATAGACAGGGTTCTTGAGGGTGAGCTCGGGAGGGCTTTTTGTGCGGTTCGTCCCCCGGGACACCACGCGGAAAGGGCTCGCGCAATGGGCTTTTGTATATTCAACAACGTCGCGGTCGGCGCCCACTACCTGAGGAAAAGGGGTATAGGCAGGGTCTTTATCGTGGACTTTGACGCTCACCACGGGAACGGCACCCAGAGGAGCTTTTACGAGGATGACACCGTCTTTTACTTTTCAACCCATCAGTATCCCTTCTACCCCGGGACGGGTTCCGCGGACGAGAGGGGAGCGGGAAGGGGCTACGGGTATACGTTGAACGTCCCCCTTCCCGCGGGTGCGGGTGATAAGGAGGTTGTCCCCGTTTACGAGAAGCTCCTTCCGGAGGTTATGGAACGCTTTGCCCCGGAGTTTGTTCTCGTTTCCGCCGGCTACGACCTTCACGCGGACGACCCCCTCACACACCTGAACGTAACGAACGAGGGTGTGAGGAGGATAGTGAGGAGTATACTTGGGGTCTCGGACGAGCTTCGCGCTCCCGTCGTCTTCGCACTTGAGGGGGGGTATAACCTGAGGGCGCTCGGGGAGTGCGTTCTTATAACGCTTGAGGAGATGCTCGCGTGAGGGGAGCCAGAAGACGCTCCGGGAAGCTCAAGGTTGAGCACCATATGCTTGAGGGGCTTGAGAAGTTCGTGAGGGAGATAGAAAGGTGGGATTGCGTTGAGAGTATAATACCGGGAAGGATAGTAAGGCAGAACAAGGGGAGGGGTTCTAAGGGACTTTTCCTGAAATACAGGACGATAAGCGGGTATAAGCTACTTTACAAGAGCGGGACTTCCGTTCAGGAGCTTTTCGTCGTTTGTAAGAATCCCGAGGAGTTTGAGAGGCTCTTTAGGGAGAGTTTCGGGAAAGGGCGCGAAGAATCTCGGAAGGCTTAAATACCCCCCTTTCGGTTATTATCGCGGTGATGAGCTCCGCGGGCGTAACGTCAAAGGCGAGGTGAAGGGCGGGTGAGTCCTTCGGGGCTACCTCACACCCCCCGCACAGCTTCACCTCCTCCTCGGGTCTTTCCTCTATGGGTATGTCCTCACCCCTCTCGGTTGAGGGGTCTATCGTTGATGTGGGTGCGACGACGTAAAAGGGTATGTTGTGAGCGCGGGCAAGGAGGGCGAGCGAGTAAGTTCCTATCTTGTTCGCAACGTCCCCCCTCGCGCTTATCCTGTCCGCACCGACGATAACCGCGTCAACCGCTCCCCTCTTCATCAGAAAGCCCGCGGTTGAGTCGGTTACGATTTTGTGCGGTATGCCTTCCTTCAAGAGTTCCCAAGCGGTAAGCCTGCTTCCCTGAAGGTAGGGTCTTGTTTCGTCAACCCAAACGAAAGGCTCCTTACCCTCCTCTTTGAGACTCCTTATCACACCGAGAGCGGTTCCCCACCCCGCGGTAGCGAGCGCGCCCGTGTTGCAGTGCGTAAGGACGCGCGGGCGCGGGGGTATGAGCTCACTCCCGAGCTTTCCCATCCTCCTGTTTGCCTCGTAGTCTTCCTTTTCTATCCTTATCGCTTCTTGCTCGGGGTCTTTCCCTTCCTCAAGAGCTTTCATAACCCTCCCCAGCGCCCAAAAGAGGTTATACGCGGTCGGGCGCGTGTTTTTGAGCGTCTCGTATACTTCGCGGGGGTCTTTTCCCGCCTTCACGCCGAGGACAAAGCCGTATGCTGCGACGCACCCAATCGCGGGCGCACCCCTTACAGCCATGTCCTTTATCGCTTTTGCTACCTCTTCGTCCGTCCTTAGCTCAAGCCAAAGCTCGGTCTTTGGGAGCTTTCTTTGGTCAAGGAGGAGGAGCCTGTCGCCCTTCCATACGAAAGCCTTTACCTCCATGGCGCTTACCTCTTCAGGACGTGCTCTCTCGGAACAACCGCGAGAAACTCACCCTCAAATACCTTTTCCCCCTCCCTGAAGCCCTCAACAAGGACGCTCCTCTTCTTTCCCTCCTCTTTTACAACCTTACCTTTAAAAAGGACACTCTCTCCCGCCCTTACGGGCTTTAGGAACCTTACGTTCGCTCCCGCGAGGACGACGTTCGGATGGTTTACCGCGAGCATGGCGCAGTAATCCGCGGAGGAAAAGAGGAAGCCCCCGTGAACCAGACCCGTCTCGTCCGCCCTCATCCGCTCATCTGTGCTCAGGAGAACCTCCGCGTATTTCTCTTCAAGCTTGAGAGGCTCACCGCTCAGGGAGCGGTCTATAAGTTTATGGGTCTTTATATCCATAATTTCAAGTATAAGAGAGGTGGGCGGACTTTCTTATCTTTTCAACGACCGGGGGTGTGAGGTCAAGGACGACCGCCTCCTCGTCGCAGTTGGG
>JAADEK010000098.1 GCA_013153455.1 Aquificota bacterium | reverse complement strand
ACCCGAGTATCTCAGAAAAGAACTCGCCCACCTTTTCAAGCTCGGAAAAACTGAACCTCTCTTCCCTTCCCCCATACCTGAATGTAAAGCTCTCATTATCAAAGTCTACGAAACTTCTTATCAAGTGAAGGCGTTTTTCCTTCTTTGCGCTCAGGGGTTTCCCGTCTTCCGTAAAGAGCGCAAACTCCCTGTCGTGGAGGAGCGAGCCCTTAGGGGTTATCCTTGAGTGTTTTACCTCTTGGGGGTCAAGGCTTTTTATGGGGTATACGTATATGCGAGAGAGGAAGGGATAGCTCATCGCGTATTAAAATAATAGCATGAAAGAATTCTGGGTTTGGGTTGAGCCTTTTGATAGGAAAATCGTATCCACCGCCATTGAAGCGGGGGCGAACGCGGTCGTAATTCCCGAAAAGGGTAAGGTTGAGGAAGTAAAAAAAGCGGGAAGGATAACCGTAGTTTCACCGGACGGGGACCTCAAGCTCGGGAAGGACGTCGTTTACGTCCTCATAAGGGGAAAGGAGGACGAAGAAAGGGCGGCGAGTCTCCCGCCCGGTGTAAAGGTAATCGTTGAGACGACTGACTGGACGGTCATACCCCTTGAGAACCTGATAGCCCAGAGGGAGGAGCTTTACGCGGTGGTCAGGGACTCCGCGGAGGCACAGCTCGCCCTCCAGACCCTTGAAAAGGGTGTAAAGGGAGTCGTCTTGAAGACAAACGACCTGAACGAGATAAAGAAGGTCGGAAGACTCGTAGGAGAGCAAGAGGAGAAGCTCAACCTCGTTCCCGTCAAAATTACGCGCATTTTACCGCTCGGTCTCGGGGACAGGGTGTGCGTTGACACGGTGAGCCTGCTGAGCAGGGGGGAGGGTATGCTGGTCGGCAACTCATCGGGTGGTATGTTCTTGGTTCACGCGGAGACGGAAGAAAACCCTTACGTCGCTTCGCGTCCTTTCCGCGTTAACGCGGGGGCGGTTCATATGTATATACGCGTTCCGGGAAACAGGACTAAATACCTGTGCGAGCTTGAGGCTGGGGATACGGTTATGGTTTACGACTACAAGGGAAGGGGAAGGCTCACATACGTCGGGAGGGCAAAGGTAGAGAGGAGACCTATGCTCCTTATAGAGGGAAAGGCGGGGGACAAAAAGCTGAGCTGTATCTTACAAAACGCGGAAACGATAAGGCTCACACGTCCCGACGGGACACCCGTTTCGGTGTCGGAGCTGAAGGAGGGTGATGAGGTTCTCGGATACGTTGAGGAGGCGGGAAGACACTTCGGTATGAAGGTTGACGAGACGATAATAGAAAAGTGATACAGAAGGAGCTTATCTTAAAGACGCTCTTTGCGCTCGTGCTCACGCTTGCATTCCTTTACCTCGTCCTTCCCCTCTTTCTGAGGAGGAGCTTAAAGGTAAAAAAGGGCAAGCTCGCGAGCGTTGAGGAAGCCATAGCTCTCGGTAAGGACGTTTACCTCGTGAGCTTGAGGGTAAAGGACAGGCGCTTTTTCGTCATACTGAGTCCTAACTTTGCGAAGGTTCTCTACGAGGAAGAGCTGAAAGATGGAGAGGCTCCTGAGCGGTCTTGAGCTCGCGGACAGTATAAGACTCCTTATCTTTCTCACAATCCTGAGTCTCGTTCCATCAATACTTATCATGTTCACCTCCTTTACGCGCATCGTCGTGGTTTTGTCCGTCCTCAGGCAGGCTATAGGGACGCCTCAGGTTCCGCCCAATCAGGTAATCATCGCGCTCTCCCTATTTCTCACTCTCTTTATAATGAAGCCCACGCTTGAGAGGATAAACGAGGACGCGCTCAGACCATACCTCAGCGGTAAGATAAGCGACGGGGAGTTCTTCAAAAGGGTTGAGGAGCACATAAAGGAGTTCATGCTGAGGCACACGAGGAAGGACACACTGAGGGCTTTTTTGAGCGTCGCGAGGATACCAAAAGGTGAGCTCAAAGACCCGCGGGATGTTCCCCTGAGCGTTCTAATACCCGCTTTCATGGTGAGCGAGCTGAAGACCGCGTTTGAGATAGTTTTCCTTATTTACATACCTTTCTTAATCGTTGACCTCGTCGTCGCGTCAATACTTATATCCATGGGTATCATAATGATTCCGCCTCAGTTGATTTCGCTCCCGTTTAAGATAATGCTCTTTGTCCTCGCAAACGGTTGGGAGCTTATCGTCCTTTCGCTCGTGAGGAGCTACTCATGAGCGCTCCTCTTCCCTTCCCTTTATGACGAGCTTTATGGGTGCGTATCTTATCCCGAGGTGCTCGCGGAGCTTCTTTATAAAGAAGCGTTTGTAATGCTCCTTCCAAGCGTCCGGGTAGTTTGTTATGAGGACTATCGTTGGGGGTTTTATGTCTTCTTGGAAGGCGTAAAAGACCTTTGTCTCCTTACCGCGGTATCTGGGAGGGGGTTTTTCGGATATGATTTTCTGAACAACGCGGTTTATATAAGAGGTTTTGTGTCTTTTCGTGTAGTCCTCATACACGCGCTCAATCCACTCAAGTAATTCCTCTACCCCCTTTCCCTTCGTCGCTACCGTAAAGACGACGGGAGCAAAATCAAGGAAGAAAAGCTCCTTCCTTATAATTCCCTCAAGCTCTTCCTCGCTCCACGGGGATATGTCCATCTTATTCGCTACAATCACGCACCCCTTGTATCTCCTCTCTATGAGACCCCCGAGGCGTTTGTCTTGTCTCGTCGGTCCCTCGGATGCGTCTATTACTAAACAACAAACATCCGCGAGGTCTATAGCCTTTAGGCTTCTCCCCACAGAGTAAAACTCAACCCCGTATTCAACGTTTGAGGGTCTCCTTATTCCCGCGGTATCAACGAGTATGAACGTCTTGTCCTTCCACTTGAAGGGTATCTCTATCGCGTCGCGCGTTGTTCCCGCTTCGGGCGAGACTATCACCCTCTCGTCCTTCAGGATTGCGTTCACGAGGGAGGACTTCCCGACGTTGGGTCTCCCCACAAACGTCACCTTTATCCCCTCTTGGGGTAGCTCAACCTTTTTTTGCGGGAGCCTCTTTACGACCTCGTCAAGTAGCTCACCCGTTCCCTTCCCGTGCTGTGCGGAGACGGGAAAGAGTTTCTCAAACCCGAGGGCGTAAAACTCCGAGAGGTTCTCCTCGTCCTTGAGGTTGTCCGCCTTGTTTACAACTACTATAACCTTGTCCTTGTAAGGGTAAAGGAGCTTCGCTATCTCCTCGTCAAGAGGGTTTAGTCCCTCCTTTGCGTCAACCACGAGGAGTATAACGTCCGCTTTCGGGACCTCCCTCTCTACGAGCTTCTTGACCTCCCGCATTACCTCGTCTCCCGTCTGGGGGAGGAGACCCCCCGTGTCTACGAGGATGAACTCCTTTCCTCCCCACTCCGCTTTTGCCTCAAGCTTGTCCCGCGTAACACCGGGGAGGTCTTCAACGATGGCGTAACGTTTCCCTATGATGCGGTTAAAGAGTGTTGATTTCCCTACGTTCGGTCTTCCCACTATAAGAACCTTGTTTCCCATATCAGTCCTCTCCGAGTTTGTAAGCCTTGAGGAGTTTCCTTTGCTCCTCAAGTATGAAGCTCTCTATCAGGCGCTCCTCCTTCCTTGATATCTCCTCAAACTTCAGACCCGCGCAGTTCTTCCTGTCGTAAAAGCTCCGATGAACGACGCGCGCGGGCAGATTACTAAATCTATGTCCCTTTAGTGTGAAATCAAGGAGCACCCTGTCGCCCTCCGCGAGGGGAACGCTGTGAGAGAAGCATACCCTCGCTCCCTTCGCGCTTATGTCCTCCATCGTCGCATCAACCTCGGTTCCGTCCGGCAGGCGAACCCGAACGGGTAGCTTTACCTTCCACCTCACGCTTTCCCTCAGTTGTATGCGTTTCAGATTGTCCGTGTGAGGAAGGACGAGGACGGTCCTCCCGTCCGAGGAGAGAACGTCCTTTACCTGAGACTCAAACGAATACCTCGCGTCGTTCTCCCTTATGAAGAAAAACCTGACCTTGTCCCCTTTTTGAAGGACGAGTGGCTCAAGGAGTGCGACGTATAGGTTCTCTTCGTCTTTGTCTATCACGTATGCGGGGACGCTTTTGTTTTTGTGCGTAATTACGCCCGTTTGGTATACGTCTATATCGCGTGTCGTCGTAAGGGGTATAAACCAAGGGACGGTATCAAAGCGAAGCTTTGTCCTTATGGAGGGAAGGAGCTTTATCTCTTCGGGGCTTGCTTCCTTTACTATCCTGCTCGCGAGTTTCTCAAAGAGCGCTTTGCTCTCAAATATTAGGAGGGGATTTACGGGGAGTTTTCGGGCGAACCTCCAAAGAAGCCTCGTTTCGCTCGGTGTTAGGTCAAACTCCCCCGCCCTTGAAAAAAAAAGCTCCCTTAACCTTTCCCTCTCCCTTCTTCTTATGTATAGAAGGGGAACGAGAAGGAGGGCGAGAAAGAGAGCGCCGACGAGGAGAAGGGCGAGTATCTCGCGGGGTGAAGGACCCCGAAAAAGGTATCGGGTCGCTTCAACGAACGTATCAAACCCCGCCTGAGCATCCATAAATCACGATAAGTGCTCAAGAATCATCTGCTTCAGGGCTTCCTTGGGTTGGACCCCTATACGCGTGTCAACGACCTCTCCGTTTTTGAAGAGTATAATCGTGGGTATCGCCCTTATGCCGTAGCGCATGGCTATGTTTGGGTTCTCGTCGGTGTTGAGTTTACCCACCTTTATCTGGTCCCCGAACTCTTCCGCGAGCTCCTCAATGATGGGAGCGATAATCCTACAGGGACCGCACCAAGGTGCCCAGAAGTCAACGAGAACGGGTTTATCGGATTGTAGGACCTCTTGGTCCCAGTTTTGCTCGTTGAGTTCGATAACCCTACCTGCCATCTTCTTCCTCCTTAATTAGTAGATTGTAGAGTTTCTTAACGCGCTCGTCTTTAATATAGTAGCATATTATAGAACCTTCCCTCTTCCAACCGACTATCCCGCGCGAGCGCAGGATTGAAAGATGCTGTGATACGCTCGGCTGAGACAGGTTCAAAAGCTCCCCCAAGTTCTTGACGCACTGTTTACCTTCCATGAGTATGCTTATTATCTTCAGGCGGACGGGGTGGGACAGGGCTTTAAAAAACTCCGCGAGCTCCTCCAACCTCTCCTCATCCGCTACATCTTGCCTAATCATCTCACTTATTAATTTACCAAAATTTCCTTATTATTTTATATTCGCATTATTAAATTTTCTTAAGAAGTCGGTAAGCGTCCCTGAGCTCCTCCTTATCCCTTACCTTTGAGTATTTATACCTCTGGTAGGCTCTGATGATAAACTTTACCTCTTCGTATATAGGTTTTCCTTTTACTTCGTCAAGGACCCTTTCGGGTAATTTTTCGGAAACGCCGTATTTTTTCAGGCGCGAAAGGAGTTTCCTGTATAGGTTGTCGGGGGTCTTTCTGAGCTCCCTCTCGTATAGAAAGACTCCGAGGGCTAAAAGTCCAACCACTCCGAGCAGGAGGGATAAAACCGCGGAGTTTTCCTTCAGGGAGGCAAGTAGGCGGGCACCAGCCCTTATTACGCTCCTTTGCTTTTGCGTATCAAATCCGACGACGTTCTCATACCAGAA
Organism: Aquificota bacterium; assembly: GCA_013153455.1. GTDB lineage: Bacteria > Aquificota > Aquificia > Aquificales > Aquificaceae > Aquifex. Next base: position 5,770 of record JAADEK010000098.1, on the reverse strand, counting down.
GGTGAGTATTGCGTCGTAAAGGAAGGCAAGACCCGAAAGCTTCTCAAGCGCGGGAGGCGTGTAGGGCGGGGTTGTGTCAACCCTTTTCCATGCCCTCCCGTCGTAAGCCTCAACCCATACGTGAGCCATCGCGTTGAGGACTATGTAGTAGTCTCCGTAATCGTTCAAAAGCGCACCGTGAAAACCGCTCACGAGACGGGCGGGAACGCCCGTGAGCCTCAGCAGAACCGCGGTCGCGGACGCGAAATACTCACAATTCCCCTCCTTCCTCTCAAAGAGGAACTCCTCAAGGGGGTCTCCCCCTTCGTGCTTTAGGCTCAGCGAGTAGCGAAAGCCCTCCCTTCTGAAGAACTCCTCCACCCTCCTTATCTTTTCTTGCGGACTTTTTGCACCCTCCGAGAGCTTCTTGGCGAGCTGTTTTACGCGCTCGGGGATGCGGTCGGGGAGGGAGAGGTAAATCGGAAGGGGTTCGTCAGAGGGGGGGGTGTCCGTATGAAGGGCGCGTATGCGAACGGGTTTTGTGAGCGGTTTGTCAAACTCGTAAAAGCCTCCCTTGAATCGCCTCACCTTCCCGGAAAAACCCTCAACGCGTAAAACACCCGAAGGGTAATCAAGGAGGGGTAAGAAACGCTCAAATGTGGGCTCAAGGATTATCGTATACGGTTTCCCCGCGGGGTTTCTTTCGGGCTCGGGAAACTTCAGGGTTCTTCTCCAAACCTTCCCGTCGTAAGTGTCAAGAACCGAGACCCTCCAGTAGGGCTGGGACTCAAAACGTATACCGAAGACGCGCATAACGACGCGGTTGTCCATGTGAATCTCGCCCACCTTCCCGAGCTCAACCTCTTCGGTTATGCCCGTGAGGAGTTTTTTGTCCGTTCCTCCGAAAAGGTCAAAGAGTGGCTTTTCAACCCTCGGAAGAAGAACAAAAAAGACCCAAGAGAGTCCGAAGGCACCGACGCTTATCCCCAATGCTGTAAGGATTAATCTTTTAAAAACACGCCCCTCAAGGGGCGTATTTCCGAGATTTTTATAAAAATCAAGGAGGATGAGCTGAAGGATGCCTAAGATAACGACGAGTAAAAAGAGAAGAGCCCTCGGTATGTCAAGGCTCACCGCAACACCGAGCGAAACCCCGAGAAACGAAAGGAGGAGAATCTGATACATATCCCTCAGCTTTTTCTCCTCAAGGAGTTTCACGCCCGTGAGGAAAAGGAGCGTCTCGGAAAGGGGTGTGACGATGTTCTCAAGAGATAGGGAAGACAGGAAGAGAAGAACGCCCCCGAGTGCGAGAACGTTCAGAAAGGGGCGCGGTGGGTGCGGTGTAAAGCCCGCGTCCGAAAGGGCTCCCAAACCGAGAGCGAAGAGGACAAAGGCGTAAACGGAAAGGGAAGCCACACCGTATAGACCCGCAAGCTCAAGAACGACGAGCAGGTAGCTTATCGTGAGTGCGAGCTTTCCAAGAGACGGACCGCGTCCTTCCATAACTTCCTATCTACGTAAATTCTATAGAGTTCTATAGGCTTTAGTGAAGCGATTAGTGGGGAAAGCTCGTGAGCTTTGTAGAGATTATCCCCTTTTTTTACGAAAATCTTTCCCCCGTATACGTCCTTTTTCGCTTCGTCAAACCTCAGGTATCTTTCATCAAGCCTCTCAAGGAGTTTTCTCTTTGCGTCTTCGTAGCGCTCCCTGTCCTCCGTTGAGAGAACCGCCTTGAAGTGCTTCCTCCCGAATATCCTCTCAAGGTCTTCCTTAAACTCCTTTCTCTCAAAGAGGCGGGAGATTATGTGAGTGTCGTTGAGTCTCAAGAAAGCGTAAATATCCCTGAAGTCCTCCTCACGAAGGAGTTTCTTTATGAATTCAACGAGGTGTATGCTGAGTATCCTTACGCTCTTGTGAAAGTAGACCTGAACATACATAAAGTAGCGTGAGATGAGGAAGTTCTCAAGCGCCCTCAGCCCGCTTTCGTCAACCACGAGGGAGCCCCCGCGGGCTACCGTTGTGCTCACGAGTCTCTCGTAATCAAAAAAGCCGTATGATACACCGCAAAAATACGCATCCCTCCTCAGGTAATCCATCCTGTCCGCGCCGAACTCACCCGTTATGACGTCCGAAAGGAGTTTCTCCTCTTCGTTTTGGGGCTTCCCGAGCGTAATCCTTATGAGCGTTTCTATATCCTCATGACTCAGCTCTTTCCTGAGTATGTCGTAAATCTCCGTTTCCCTTATGACCCTTTCGGTAAAGTCCTCGTGTGTTTTACTCTCGGGCAGGAGAACCTCCGTCGTGTGGGAAAATGGGGGATGTCCTACGTCGTGAAGCAGGGCGCTGAGCCTCAGGAGCTTTTCCTCTTTGAGCCCGAGGCGCGCTCTTAGCTTGCTCGTTATCTCAAGAACGCCGAGCGAGTGCTCAAAGCGCGTGTGCTGAGCGGAGGGAAACACGAGGTAAGCTACACCGAGCTGTTTTACGAACCGAAGCCTCTGAAAGGGCAAAGAGTCCACAACGTCAAGCTCAATACCCCCGAGCCTCACAAAACCCGAAAGGGGGTCGGAGAATTCTTTCATATCAATTCGTTCTCGCGCTTTCCTTCTCCTTTATCTTCTTCATAGTCCTGTCAAAGTTTTCAAGGTGTTTCATAACCTCCGAGAGGTGCTCGGAAGCTTCCTTGTAGAGGTTTCTTAGCTCGGCGTCATCTGTTTTCTGGGCTTTCTCAAGAAGAGTTCTATAAAAGAGTAGTAATCCGTTTCTGAGCTGGTTGAACTCCATCTCCTACCTCCGAGTGACCTGATGAAGTTCCAAAGCCTGCGAAGAAGTCCTCCCCTCCTTTTTCCATCCCTTATAAACTCTATCTTTATATAGTTTAACCTCCCCTTCTTTAAGTCCTTGAGGAGTCTTTCGGAGTCCTTTCTTAGCTTTTCCGTGTTGACCGCGTAGTAGACGGGGGGAAGCTCGCGGAGCAAAACTATAGCCCTCTTTAGCCTTTGGGTGTCTCTGGGTTTTGTAGCGTAAAACTCCGAAAGGAGCGCAAGGGCGTCAAAGAAGAGCTTCTCCCTCGGGAAGCGCATTGAGAGCAGTCGGGCGTAATAACCCGCCTCCCTGAAGAGTTTCTCGTTGAAGGTGAGGGCGAGCAGGTGAGCGGAACCTTCGGGTGTGCTCACCCCCCCGAAGGTCTTTTTTGAGCTGAGAACCGACCAATACTTCAAGAGCTTTGCGTAGAACTTGTAAAAGTCCTCCCTGTATTCGGGAGATATACCCACCTTCATATCCTTTGGACTCTGGAGCGTGAGTATGTCCTTGCCCGTGTATACCTTACCGTTTTTATCCTTTACATACAAAATGCCGAGCTCAAGGAGGATATCTTGCCAGCTTCCGGGGATGAGCTTGTAGGGCTTTTCCGCACAGCTCATCAGGGACTCAAGACCGACCTCGTAATCCCCCCACCTTCTCACGAGCTGGCAGTAGCATATGAGGTAAAGGAGGACGTCCTTCTTATACGGGTCGTCAAGGAGTTCAAGAAAGAGGTTTTCAACGCGGTCAAGCTCGTCCCAGATGCGGAGCATACACTTAATTTAAATTCCGAAAAATTGTGTAGCAAGGAAAAGGAAGCCTACCCCTCCCCGAACCTTCTGTATACCATCTCGTAAACGGTGGGTATGACGAGAAGCGTAAGGAGCGTGGAGGTGATTATACCTCCCACGACGACCGTCGCGAGCGGTTTTTGAACCTCCGAGCCTATGTCCGTTATCACGAGAAGGGGGAGCAATCCTATGAAGGTTGTTGTCGCGGTTATCAATATGGGGCGAAGGCGCAAAACGGACGCCCTCTTTACCGCCTCGCGAACCGGCAGACCCTCCCTTAGCATGTTCCTTATGTATGAAACGAGAACGACACCGTTCAGCGTAGCTATACCGAATATAGCTATAAAACCTATAGCGGAGGGAACCGATAGGTTGAATCCAGAGATGTAAAGCGCGATTATACCCCCTATCACCGCAAAGGGGACGTTTAACATAACTATGAGCGCATCCCTCACGGAGCCGAAGTTCAAGTAAAGCAGGATAAAGATTAAGAATATTGAGAAGGGAACCGCTACCGCGAGCTTCTTCATAGCCCTCTGCTGGTTCTCAAACTGACCCCCGAAAGATATAAAATACCCTTCGGGTAATTTTATGTTTTTCTCTATCTTCTCCTTTAGCTCCTTCACAAAGCTACCCATATCCCTCCCCTCAACGTTCGTCATCACGAGTGCATACCTTATGTTGTTTTCCCTTCTTATGATGAAAAGACCGGGCTCAACCCTCAGGTGAGCGACCTCACCGAGCGTGAGAATCTTACCCTCCTTTTCAACGATTGGGAGCCTTGCGAGCTTTCTCACATCACCCTTGAAGTCCTCCGGAAGCGTAAAGACAACGGGAAAAAGGAGGGTGTCCTTTTGGAGGTAGCCCGTTTCCTTTCCCCCGAGAAGGTAGCGAACGTGAAGGAGTAGCTCCTCCCTCGTCATACCGAACCTCCTCAGAGCCTCGTCGTTCGGGTATACCCTCAGCTGGAGTCTTCCCGCTTGTATCTCCTTTTCCACGTCAACAGCCCCGGGCGTGCTTTCCACTATCTCCTTCACCTTATCCGCTATCTCGTTCAGGACTTCGGGGTCTTTCCCGAAAATCTTTATGGCTATGTCCGCCTTTATACCCGAAAGTAGCTCGTCTATCCGCATCTTTATGGGCTGTGTGAAGGAGAACGTCGCGGGGAGCCAAGAGAGACGCTCACGCAAAAGGGCGTTGAACTCCTCACGCGTTGAGAAGCTCTCCCACTCGGAGGGTGGCTTCAGGAGAACCCACGTCTCTATGTAGTTCACATCAACCGGCTCACCCTTCTCCGCCCTCCCTACGGTTGAGAAAGCCCTCGTGACCTCGGGGAACTTAAGTGCCTCCACCTCCATAGCGGTCGCTATCCTCTTTGCCTCCTCAAGCGAAACGTTAGGGTCAAGGTAAGCCTTTACCAAAACCGCCCCTTCTTCAAGCTCGGGCATAAACTCCGTTCCTATGCGCGTCAGCAAGAACAGGCTGAATATAAACGAGACGAGCGTCGCGCCGAGGATGAGCGCACGCGCGCGGAAAGACCACTCAAGAACCCTCTCGTATACGCGCGTCGCGAGCCTCATTATGGCGCTGTAGGCTTCCTTTCCGGGCTTTAGGAAGTAGTATGAGAGGACGGGGATAAATACGTATGCGACGAAAAGCGAGCAAAGGAGGGCGATAATCAGCGTAAGGGCGAGCGGTTTGAAGAATTTCCCCTCAACGCTCTCAAACACAAATATCGGTGAAAAAACGGTGACGATTATGAGAACGGAAAAGAGGATAGGTCTCCAGACCTCAAGTATTGCGTCAAGGATTATTGAAAACTTTGACGCCCCCTTTGAGGTTGAGAGATACCTGTAGATGTTCTCAACTATAACGACCGACGCGTCAACGAACATACCTATACCTATCGCAAGACCCCCGAGCGTCATCAGGTTCCCGCTTATATTCAACTCCTTCATGATGATAAAGGCGGTAAGGAGTGTGAGCGGGAGAGAGGATATCACTATAAGCGAAGCCCTGAGATTCCCGAGCAAGAGGGCGGTTATGACCGCGACCAAGAGCATACCGCTCAGGAGCGCCTTCTGAATCGTTGAGACCGCCTTCTCGGTCAGGTAAGCTTGGTCGTAAAGGAGGACGACCTCAAGGTTCTCGGGGAGAACCTCCTTTATCTCCTCAAGTTTTTTCTTTACCCTATCAAC
>JAADEK010000104.1 GCA_013153455.1 Aquificota bacterium | reverse complement strand
CATTATGGAATTCCTTATTTACTTTCTCTTGATGAAGACTTCAAACAAGCTTGTGAGAGAGAAGGAATAACTTTAATTAACTCCTCAGATTCCTTGAATAGAGTTTTAACTTCTGCTAAACGATAAGTTTTTCATCTTTCTTCCTCCCGACCACACAAAACCAATTTTCTTGACTTTCAACGCTCAGAACCTCAAAGCCCCCGAGCAGGTGAAGAAATTCATTAAGTTCGTTTTCCCCGTATATGCCGGAGAATATACCTATCTCACCCACAAGACCGAGGAGTTTTCCCATTACCTCCCTGAATATCCTCATCTCAAGGTTTGCAACGACGAGGTCAAAGCTCTCATCAACCGCGCGAACGTCCGAAAGCCTGCACTCAACATCAACGCGGTTAAGCTCCGCGTTTCTTTTACACTCCCGAACCGCGTCCTCGCTTATATCTATACCGAGAACCCTACCCGCCCCGAGGAGTTTTGAGATTATCGCAAGTATTCCGCTTCCCGTTCCCACATCAAGGACGCTCATGCCCGCCCTGAGGTTTCTCTCAAGCGCGCGGGCGCAAAGGCGCGTCGTCGGGTGAAGACCGGTCCCGAAAGCCATACCCGGGTTTATAAAAATCGGTCTCTTCCAAGGGGGAAGAACTACGAAACTCCCCAGCTCAATAGGCTCAAAACGTTCCCTCCACTTTTCCCAATCGGTGTCCACCTCTTCAACCCGAACCGGTTTCAGACCTTTTACAGGTTCGTAAAGGGCAAAGTAAACGATACCTTCCTTTCTCTCCAAAACCTGAGCGGATAGCTTGTTCCTCTCAAGAAAGAGGGGAAGCTCCTCCTCGGGAAGGGCGAAGATGTAGCGCTTAATCTTCATCAAGAACCTCACCGCCCCCGAGGGTGTAGTAGGGGCGCTCGTAAGAGGAGTAATAATAAGGAGTGTAAGCGACGAACTCACCCGCGCACGTGTCAACACCCTTAAACGCGGGTCTTATACCGAAAGACTTTCTCGTGTTTCTTATCTCTTCTTCCGTCTTTCCCCTCAGCTTTGCTATCTCGTAATCGGAGTATCCCATCTCCTTCGCTTCCCGAAGCAGTTCGGGCGTAAGCTCCTCCTTTGTGAGCCTCTCCTCAAGGCTCACGATTTGTTGTATGTTGTAGAGAAACCATTTGTCTATCTTTGTAAGTTCGTGGACATCCTCAACGCTGTAGCCCCTCCTGAAGGCTTCCGCTATGAACCAAAGCCTTTGGTCGTTCGGGTTTATGAGATTCTTCTCAAGCTCAAACCTGTCAACGTGTGAAAGACGGGGAAAAGCAAGCCCGTAGCGGTCAAGCTCAAGACTCCTTACAGCCTTCAAGAGAGCTTCCTTAAAGGTTCTGCCTATAGCCATAACCTCACCGACGGACTTCATCATCGTCGTGAGCGTTCTGTCGGTTTCGGGAAACTTCGGGAAGTCAAACCGCGGAATCTTAACCACGACGTAGTCTATTGAAGGCTCAAAGGAAGCGGGCGTAAAACGCGTGATGTCGTTCTTCAGCTCGTCAAGCGTGTAGCCGACCGCGAGCTTCGCCGCGACCTTCGCTATCGGGAAACCCGTCGCCTTTGACGCAAGCGCGGAGGAGCGCGAAACCCTCGGATTCATCTCAATTACGTAAAACTCACCGCTTTCGGGCGAAAGCGCGAATTGTATGTTTGAACCGCCCGTATCAACGCCCACCTCCCGAATAACCGCTATCGCAGCGTCCCTCAGCATCTGATACTCTTTGTCCGTGAGCGTCTGGGTGGGTGCGACGGTTATGGAATCCCCCGTGTGGACACCCATTGGGTCAAAGTTCTCTATGGCGCACACGATTATAACGTTGTCCGCCTTGTCCCTCACCACCTCAAACTCTATCTCCTTCCATCCTATTAAGGATTTATCCAAAAGAACCTCGCCTATCGGCGAGGTCTCTAATGCTACCTTTAATTTTTCTTTAAACTCTTCAACGTTGTAGGCGACCGAGCTTCCGGTTCCCCCGAGCGTAAATGCGGGTCTGAGTATAACGGGAAAGCCTATCTTCTCTATGGCTTGCAGACCCTCCTCAAGGGAGCGGACGACCGCGCTTTCGGGGACTTTCAGACCTATGTTTTGCATAGCGCGCTTGAAAAGCTCCCTGTCCTCTCCCTTCTTTATAGCTTCGTATGACGCTCCTATGAGCTCAACCCCGTAGCGCTCAAGGACACCGGACTCGTATAGCTCTACCGCGAGGTTCAGACCCGTTTGCCCTCCGAGCGTCGGGAGAAGCGCGTCGGGTCTTTCCTTCTTTATGATTTCCTCAAGGACTTCGGGAACGAGGGGTTCTATGTAGGTCTTGTCCGCAAGCTCGGGGTCTGTCATGATTGTCGCGGGGTTTGAGTTCACGAGAACGACCTCATAACCCTCCTGCTTCAGAGCCTTACAGGCTTGCGTTCCCGAGTAATCAAACTCAGCCGCTTGACCTATCACGATGGGTCCTGAGCCTATGATGAGTATGCGCCTGATGTCCGTTCGCTTAGGCATTTAGTGTATATAGTATAAAATGTTTTAGTGGGGTAAAAGCTATGGAAGTCAAAGCTTACAGCGATGAGATAAAAAACTTTAAGGGTGATGCGGTAGCTCTACTTCTTTACGAGGAGAACTTCAAGACGATAGGAAGGCTGACGAGGGGACTTGCTAACCGCGTAAGGAAAGTCCTTGAGACGGAAAACTTCAAAGCAAAGGAAGGGCAACTCCTGAAGGTTCCTACACCCGGTCTTTCCGTTCGGGTCGTATACCTAATAGGTCTCGGAAAGAGGGAAAAGGTTGATGAGGACACATACAGGAGGGCGAGCGCGCTTCTCGCCAAGAGGATGAGAAGCGACCGCGTAAAGAGCGCCCTCCTGATAACCCCCAGAAGGGGAGAACTCCCTCGGGATATATCAAAAGCCCTCGCGGAGGGTGCCCTTCTCGGGAACTACACATTTGATAAGTATAAGAGTAAGAAGGAGGAGAGCTTCTCACCCGAGGAGTTATACATCTACAGGGGGGACGAGAAAGCCATTGAGGTGGGTAAAATCTTCGCGGAAGCTCAGAACTACGCGAGGGACCTCGTAAACGAGCCGGGAAACGTCATAAACCCGATTACGCTCGCCCAAGAAGCCCAAAAGCTCGCAAAGGAGCTCGGGCTTGAGTGTAAGGTTTACGACGAGACACAGCTCAAGGAGATGGGTATGGAAGCCCTACTCGCGGTAGGCAGGGGCTCCGCAACACCCCCGAGACTCATACACCTCGTATACAAACCAAAAAAAGCGCGCGAGAAGCTCGTCCTCGTCGGGAAGGGGCTAACCTTTGACAGCGGTGGTCTGAACATAAAGCCCGGGGACTACATGAGGAATATGAAGATGGACAAAAGCGGAGCCTGCGCGGTTCTCGGTGTTATGCGCGCGGTCGCGAAGCTAAAGCCCGACGTTGAAGTTCACGGCATCATAGGCGCAGCGGAAAACATGCCCGACGGGAAAGCCTACAGACCCGACGATGTCCTCCGTGCGAAAAACGGGAAGTTTATAGAGATAGACAACACGGACGCGGAGGGAAGGGTGACGATGGCGGATACGCTCTCTTACGCGAGCGAGCTAAAGCCCGACCGCATCATAGACATGGCTACGCTCACGGGCGCGTGTATCGTCGCCCTCGGGGAATACACCGCGGGACTCTTTACGAACTCCGAGAACTTCGCAAAGGAAATAAAGCGCTTCGCGAAGAAGGCGGGAGAGCGCGTCTGGGAGCTTCCCATGGACGACGAGCGCCTCAGGAAGAAGATAAGGAGTCAGGTAGCGGACGTCCTCAACACCGGAGGGCGATACGGGGGCGCTATTACCGCAGCTATGTTCCTTCAGGAGTTTGTGGGAGAAGGTATAGACTGGGTTCACCTTGATATAGCGGGACCCGCTTGGTCTAAAGAAGACTACGCCTACTACACAAAGGGAGCGACCGGTTTCGGTGTGAGGACTTGCCTTGAATACATAACAAAAGGCTCAATCTGATGGTTCGGGTTCTCAGGAAAGAGAAGCTTACCCCGAAAGCCCTCCTGATTGAGCTGAAGGACGAAAGGGCAAAGCTCGCAAAACCGGGGCAGTTTGCACTCCTCCAGCTGAGGGAAGACTCGGAGCCGGTTCCGCTTTCCGTCCTTGACGCGGGCAAAAGCTCATACAAGCTCTTGGTTGAGGCGGTAGGGAAATCAACCCTTGAGATTTACGAGCTTCTTGAGGAAGAGGTTTATTTTGTTGAGTTTCCCTGCGGGAAGCCCTTCCCGCTTGGGCACTACGGGAGGGTTCTCCTTATCTCAAAGAACTGGGGTATAGCTCCGCTCCTGAACGTGGGAAGGGCACTCGTTTCGCTTGGGAACGAGGTTTACATGATTCACGTCGCCTCAAGCGAGGAAAACGTATACCTTACGGAGGAAGCACAAAAGGCATCAAAGGAATTCCTCCTCTTTACGGAGGACGGCTCCGCGGGTGAGGAGGGAAACGCCCTTTGGGCTTTTGGTTTTTTCCTTGAGAGGTTCGGAAAGCCAAATCTCGTGGTGAGCGCGGGGAGCAACGAGGACTCAAGCGAGATTTTATCGCTTGCTCAAAAAAAGGGTATAAAGCACATAGCCCACGTTAACGCTCATATACTTGATGCGAGCGGTATTTGCCTTTCTTGCAGGCTTATAGTGGGAGGCAAGGAAAGGCTCGCCTGCACGGACGGACCTTGGTTTGACGCGGGCGAGGTTGATTGGGACTACGCTATTATGCGCGAGTCGCTATACAGGGAGCAGGAGCAAGAAGCCCTTAAGGCTTTCCTCGCGGAGCTTTCAAGGATGAGGAGAAGGGCGTGAGGAGTATAGGGATACTGGGAGGCGGACAACTCGGGTGGATGATGATACTTGAGGGCAGGAAGCTCGGGTATAGGTTTTACGTCCTTGAGGACAAACAGGACGCCCCCGCCTGCAGGGTGGCGGACGGGTGCTTTAGAAGCTCCGAGGTAGAAAAGTTCGTATCCCGATGCGACGTAATCACGTATGAATTTGAGCACATACAGGACGATATCCTGAAAAAAGCGGAGAAAAAACTCGTCCCCTCACCAGAAGCCCTCCTCATAAAGAGAAGCAGGGTTGAGGAAAAGAGATTTTTGAGGGATAACCGTTTCCCGGTTCCGAGGTTTGTCGTCGCGAAACGCGAAGAGCTAAAGGAAGCGGTGAGGAGCGTCGGTCTTCCCGCGGTTCTGAAGGCGGAGAGACTCGGATACGACGGGAAGGGTCAATACAGGGTGATGAGCGAGGAGGACGTAAAGAGGGTGGAGGAAAATCACCTCCCGGGTGAGCGTTTCGTCGTTGAGGAGTTCGTCCCTTTCGTAGCGGAGTTTTCCGTAATAGGTGTCAGGGACTCCTCGGGGAGGGTTCTTTTTTACCCCCAGCCCTTTAACAAGCACGAGGAGGGGATACTTATATACAACTACGTTCCCGCATACAACTTAAGGGAAGCGGAGGAGATATGCGGGAGGCTCATGAGCCTCCTTAACTTTGTGGGAACGATGGCTGTAGAGTTTTTCCTCCTGCCTTCGGGTGAGATTTTGGTAAACGAGTTCGCACCGAGGGTCCACAACACGGGACACTGGACCCTTGACGGGGCGGACACCTCACAGTTTGAGAACCACCTGAGGGCTATAACTTCCCTTCCGCTCGGCTCAACGAGGATGAAAAGTCCGTCCGGAATGGTGAACCTCATAGGTGTTGAGCTCGGGGATATACCTCTTGAGAAAATCTTGCAAATAGAAGGGACAAAGCTCTACTGGTACGGGAAGAGGAAAAGACCGAAAAGGAAGGTCGGGCATATAAACGTGTGCGCCCCCACGAAGGATGAGCTTCTTCTTCGCCTTTCGGAACTCCTCAATCTCATCGGAGTGTCAAAAGAAGCGCTCCCAAAAGCATAAGAGCGGTAGCCCTGAAGGCGCCCTTTACCCTTTCGTGAAAGATTAGCCTCCCGTATAGGACGTCAAGGGCGATGGAGAGGCGCTCAAGCGCAGCGACGTATGACGCATACGTATACAGATATGCCCAAGAGTAAAAGAGCATACCCAAGGAAAAGAAGAGACCGACGAATAAAAACTCCTTCCTTACGAGTTCCGAGGGACGGGGGAAGCGCCTTATGAAGGGCAGGAGGGCTACGCTCATAACCGCGCAGTAATACCAAGCAAAAAAGAATTGATTGCTCCCGAGAACCGAGAGCTTCCCGAGGGCAACGTTAACACCGAAGAGAAAGGAAGACGCGAGCGCGTAAAGGGCTCCCCTGTTTGCCCTGAAGAAGTCCGCGGGATTCCTGCCCGCTAGAAGCGCGCTCCCGTATGCGATGAAGAGTATACCCAAAAAGCCCCCAAGGTCAAGGGTCTCACCGAGTAAAACCCAGCCCGCAAGCGCGGAAAAGAGGGGCATAGTAGCGAAGAAGGGCATAGCCAAGGAAAGGGGTGCGTATTTTAGAGCCTTTATGAAGAAGAGTGAGCCGAGAATCTCACCGGGAAGCCACAGGAGGGTGGTGAGGAAGAGCTCGCGCGTTGGCTCCCAGAAGGCTATCCCGAGGGGTAAAAGAAGGAGAGTCCCGAGCGGGAAGCGAACCCACAGGACGAAGTTCTCGTCATAACCGCTTTGTATGAGCTTTTTGTTAAATATGTCGTTCGTAGCCCAGAAAAAGGCGGAAAGGAGGGAAAAAAACGCCCCGAGGGCGTGATTGTATTTCATCAAGTTAAGGGTATCTTTTCGTAGTGTTTAAATTTTTGCTCCCAGAGGTATGAGAGCTTAAGGATTGAGGTCTCGTCCCAAGGTCTTCCTATCAGTTGCCCACCGACCGGGAGACCGTTCTTCCAAGCTATGGGCATGGAGAGTGCGGGAAGCCCCGCGAGGTTCACCGGAACGGTAAGTATGTCGGAAAGATACATATCAACGGGGTTCTTTGTCTTTTCACCGAAGCGAAAGGGAAGGGTCGGGGTCGTGGGCGTCGCTATTACGTCAACCTCTTTAAATGCTTTCATGAAGTCCTCGTATATGAGCCTTCTTACCTTTTGGGCTTTTAGGTAGTAAGCGTCGTAGTAGCCCGCGGAAAGGGCAAATGTCCCGAGCATTATCCTCCTTTTTACCTCTTGACCGAAGCCCTCGTCGCGCGTCTTTGCATACATCTCCCATATGTCCCTGTATTCTTTTGTCCTGTAGCCGTAGCGAACACCGTCGTATCTGGCGAGGTTGGACGACGCCTCGGAGGGCGCTATTATGTAGTATGCGGGTATCGCATACTTTATATGCGGAAGGGATACCTCACGAACGGTAATACCTTCCTTCTCAAGTTCGCGCAAAAACTCCTCAAACGCTTCCCTTACCTCGGGCTGAAGCTCAAACTCGGAAAACTCCTTCGGGACGCCGACGCTCAAGCCCTTAGGCTCCTTCTTTATCTCCTCGCTCCAGCGCGGAACGGGTTCATCCGCGCTCGTTGAGTCCATCTCGTCCTTCCCGCTTATGACCTCAAGGACGAGGGCTACGTCCTCCGTCCTCCTGCCGAAAACACCTATCTGGTCAAGCGAGGAAGCAAACGCAACGAGCCCGTATCGGGAAACCCTCCCGTATGTCGGCTTTATCCCTATCACACCGCAAAAGGAAGCGGGTTGTCTTATTGAACCCCCCGTGTCGGAGCCGAGGGCAACGGGCGCGGAAAGAACCGCAACCGAAGCCGCGGAACCGCCAGAGGAACCCCCCGGAACCCTTTGTGTGTCCCACGGGTTTTTAGTCGGGAAGAAGGCGGAGTATTCAGTTGAGGAGCCCATCGCAAACTCGTCAAGGTTCGTCTTTCCCACTACAAGAGCCCCTTCGCCCTTTAGGCGCGAAACCGCGGTCGCGTCATACGGGGCTATAAAGTTCTCAAGCATACGCGACGCGCACGTCGTCCTCTCCCCTTCGGTGAGTATGTTGTCCTTTACCGCTACGGGGATACCGGGGAGCTTTGCGTCTTTAGAGGGTTTTATATCCTTTGCTTTTTCAAGGGCTTTTTCGTAGAGCGGTGTTATGTAGGCTTGTATGCTCCGCTCCGTTTGGTTAAACCTTTCGTAGAAGCTCTCTATTACCTCTTTTGGGTGAACTTCTCCCTTTTGTATGAGTGAAACGAGTTCCGTAAGGGGCTTTTTCCAGAGCATAGGGTTATTCTATCACGCCTCCCCTATGTCCTCCCTTTCTACCTGTATGTTGTCGGGGCTATACATGTCTATGCCGTATGAGGGCATGTAGGTCCCGCTCTCCCTCTCCACCTCTTCCGCGCACTTTGCGCAGTAGCGCGTCCAAGGGATTGCGCAGAGCCTCTGCTCCCCTATCTCTTCCCCGCACCTTTCGCATATGCCGTAAAAGCCCTTGTTTATCTTCTCAAGCGCGTAGTCTATCTCCTTCAGCGTTCCCATCTCAACCTGTGAGAGGCTGTCAAGAAGCTCTTCTGTGTAGGTCATCTGACCTATGTCTTCCCAGTCGCGGGGTTCCTTTGATTCCTCCCCGAGTCTTTGTTGCGTTTCTTCCTTCTCAAGGTATCTCTCAAGTATCTTAGCCTTCTCCTCAAGGAGTCTTTGCCTGCACTTCTCAAAGAGTTCCTTGTCCATAGCCTCCTCCTTCAATAAAGAAGAAAATATATCTTAGAGCGTTCCTCATTTCAAAACTTTTTTGGTCTTCAAGTAGAAAATGTAAAGGTCAAGCTCCCCGACGCTCATACCCAATTCTTTTGCCAGCTTTTCAAGCTCTTTCTCCGCCTTCAGGTATACCTTTGGTGTTAGGGTTTTTACGGGCTCAAGGAGCCCGTTCTCAACTAAAAACCTGAATATGTGTCTGTCTACTATCGCGACGTCCTTAAAGCCTACGTTCCTCAAAAAGTGTGAGGCTTCCTTGTATGCAAAGCCCTTTATCTTGTAAGGGGACTTGGGGCTTGAGAGGAGTTCCCTTATTAGCTTGGGGTCTTTTTCCTTACGAAGGAGCTCAAGGACGCTCCCGAACTTTTCCCTCGCGAGGACTATGCGCTCAGCCCTCTGGGAGGCGTATCTGTGCCCGTGCTTTCTAAACACCTCCTCAAGCTCTTCCTTTTTGAGCGTCATAAAGCCCTCATCCCCGAGCCGGGACTGAATCTTTAGTCCCAAGGTGGCGGAGGAGTTCGCGGTGAGTATGCAAAACGAAAGCTCCGAAAATACGCCCGCGGGGAAGTCAAGCTCAAGAAACGGGCGAAAGTCGTAATGGGTTTTCCCTTCCTTCCTTAGTTTCTCAAACTCTTTTATCCTTTTTTCCACGTGATGCTTTACCTTCGGTATTACCTCCTTTATCTTCTCAAGGGCTCGCATAGTATCAGTTTAGGGTGCCCTCTTCCCGCGGTAAATCTCCGAGAAGTATTTTAGTATCGGGAGCTTGAGACGGGACAGAAGCTCATCAACCGCTTTTCTCCTCGGGAGTTCCGCAAAGGCACCGGAGGGAAGAGAATAGGGAACGGATGCGGAGAAGTTTTCGCTCCCGATGTTTAGGCTCAAAGACAGGATATAAGAGGAGACCCTTTGTCGGGATGAGATTGAGAGGGGTCTTTCGGAGAACGAAAAGGAGACGGGAATCTTAAGGGAGCCTTCGGAGCAAGAAAGCTTAAGACCGCTCTCAAGGGCGAATGACTCTATCTTGCTTACGATGAGCTTGTTGACGAAGGGGTCTTCGGTCTTTGAGGAAAAATCAAGGCAGACCTCAAGCGCAAAAACGAAAGACGAGAGGAGTAAAATCAGGAACACCCGAACTTCTCCTTTAGCTTCTTTTCAACGAAGGGATGGACGAGGTCCTTGAGGTTCCCGCAGTATGATGCGACATCCCTCACTATGGTTGAGCTTATGTGTATGAACTCTTGGGAGGGCATCATGAAAACGGTTTCCGCCTTTGCGAGTTTGTAGTTCGTAAGGGCTATCTGTAGCTCGTATTCAAAGTCCGTAAAGAGCCTGACCCCCCTGACGATTACGGATATCCCTTCCCTCTTCATAAACTCAACCAAAAGACCGTCAAAGCTCGTGACCTTGACGTTCGGGATATCGCGCGTCATCTCTTTGAACATCTCAATCCTTTCCTCTATCGTAAAGAGGAGGTATCTCCTCGGTTTTTTTGCTATGGCTACGACGACCTCGTCAAATATATTCGCACTCCTTTTTACTATGTCAAGGTGACCAAAGTGCGGGGGGTCAAACGTCCCCGGGTAGACTACTCTTTTACCCATATTGATAATACTGTATCACCGTAGCGTCTCTCTTCGGGAGCTCGGAAGCTCTTCCTCTTGTCGTGCTCAAGGATAAAAACACCGCCCTCACGCAGGGAAGAGAGGGCGAGTCTTATCAGCTCTTCGTATTTGTCAAAGACGTAAGGGGGGTCCGCGAAGACGACGTCAAAGGAGGAAGGTCTTGAGCGGAGGAACTTAAGGGCGTCCGAAACGACAACGGGCGCTTTTGTCTTTTTCATTATCTGTTTTGCGAGTTTCGGGTTCTTCTCAACGAATACGACGTTTGCCCCCCTCCTTTGGGCTTCAAGACCTATCTGACCCGTTCCCGCGAAGAGGTCAAGGAAATCAAGCCCAGATATGTCCCCGAGTATGTTAAAGAGGGCGTTCTTTACGAGCGAGGATGTCGGTCTTAAGTAATTAAAACTTTTTTTTTCACGGAATTGTATTATACTGTTATTTTGCCCAAGGAGGCGATTATGCGAAGGGAAATCTTTTTTAAGCTCTTTGAGAACTTCTCAAGGGAGGACAACAAATGGCAAAGACCCTCGGACTGCATATCTTAGCGGACCTCTACGGTGTGAGCGCGGATAAGATTGACCGCGTTGAGGATATCAGAGAGCTCCTTGAGGGAGCTGTTAAGCACGCCAACCTCACTAAAATCTCCTCCCATTACTACCAGTTCCAGCCCCACGGCGCGACGGGCGTCGTTCTCCTCGCGGAAAGCCACATCTCAATCCACACCTGGCCCGAGCACGGTATCGCGACCGTTGACGTCTACACGTGCGGAGACCCCCAGAAGGCTTACATGGCTATGGACTTCATCATCAACCGCTTGAACCCCGCACGCGTTGACAAACAAGTCCACGACAGGGGTATAATCCCCGACGAAGAGGACAAGGACGAAAAACTCCGAAGTATGCTCCTGAACGTTTGAGCTTCTTTCTTCCTTTAAAATCTCTTATATGAAAGTCCTCCTCGTTTTTTACAAAGAGCTTGAGAAGGAAAAGGAGCGTATTCTCAAGCTCATGCAACAGAGCAACTACGACTTTATAAGGAAAAAACTCGGTATTGACAACGTATACGCGTCAATAACCGAGAGTTT
>JAADEK010000083.1 GCA_013153455.1 Aquificota bacterium | reverse complement strand
GAGGACGTAGCTCAGCCCCCTCGTAAGTCCTCCCGCAAACATACGGGAGGTTCTCCCGCTCGCCTGAAGGTATCCCGTCACGTCCGCGACGACGAGCTCGTATCCCTCCCCGCTCGCCCTGAGGCTAATCTCGTCCGACTCCTTTACCTTTGAAAGGAGTTTATCGCTCCTCAGAAACTCCCTTATCTCGTTCGTAAGCTCTTCTATCTTTTGTTTTAGTTCGGGTTTTGTGTTTAGGAACTCCTCGCTCAGGAACGAGTAGCGACGGAGTTTTTGTATCCAGTTGTCAAGGCGCCTTGCGTGCGCTTTTAGCTCTTCGTCCTTGGTGATGAGCGGGCGGAGGGACAAAAGAGCCCAAAGGAGGTGCGAAACGGAACTCTCAACGTTCAAGGATATCTTTATCTTAGGAACGCCGAAGAAGACCGCGTATCTCACAACGTGGGGAAGGTCAACACCCCTCGCGAGGGGGTTCTTGAAGGAGGATATACCTATGGCTACGTCCGCCTCTCCCCTCTCAAATGCGTCAAGCTTCTCCTCATACGTGAGCGCCTTTATACCTTCCCTCTCAAGGAGCTCCTTTATCTCGTCAACCTTCTTCTTACCGTAATCCGAAGAGACGAATATGAGTCCGCCCTTTCCGAGCTCCTTTACGAGCTCAACGAGCCTCCGCTCCGCCTTATCCGTCTCCTCGTAGAGGTCAAGTATGTTCCGAAGCAAGAGCGTGGGCTTTCCTACCTCAAAACCGAGAAGCTCACGAAAGAGCTTTATCCTGTTTGAGCGGGGATTCCCCGTAGCGGAGGAGACCGCAAGGACTCCCCTCCTCTTTTCGGATATTTGTCTGAGTTCTTCGCTCCTCTTCCTTATCTCCTCCCAGTCTTCCTCGCTCTTTTTTGGCTTTTCCTTAAGACGTATAAGCTCAAGGGCTTTCTGAACGTCTTGCTCCGAAAACCCGAGGAGAAAAAGAACCTTATCAACGTTCTTCGCGGTCTTCAGGAAGCTGTCAACGTCGTCAACGAATACAAACCGAAAGTCCTTCGGGAGTAATTCGTAGTTCTTGTAAAGGAACATGGACGTCGTGACCAAAACCTTAAAGTCCCCCTCCTTTATGCGCTCCTTGTAGCGCTTTTTCTTACCCTCGGACAGCTTTCCCCAGACGAGAAGCTCCTCATCCCCGAGACCCATCTCCCGAAGGCGCTTTTGCGTCTGCTCAACCAAAAGTTGTGTGGGCAGGATTATGTAAGACCTTTCTCCCCTCTTTGCGAGATAGGACGCGGTTATAAGTCCGAAGGTGCTCTTCCCTACGCCCGTCGGTGCGAGGAGAGCAAAGCTCCTCCCGAGAAACACCTTCCTCGCCCACGAGCGCTGAAGGCTCCAGGGGGAGGTTCCGAGCTTTTCCTTAAAGAAGTCTTCCCACTTTCGGAGCTCTTGGTTCAGGTCGCAATACTCCGCGAGCTTTCCCTCCCCGATATGCCCGCAAACCTCTTCCCTGCTCACCTCCTCGGGCAGGCACTCGGGACAGGGAAGACCCTTGAGCAACCTCTCGGAGGAAATCTCACCCCCGCAGTTGGGACACAACCCCTCAAACAACGCTCTAATCATCACCTTATCCTCTTTGTAAGAAGCATAAATTATATTTTATGGAACGCAAGAAAGAAGAAAGCAAGGAAACCCAAAGGCTTGAGACCCTCACGCTTGAGAAAGAAATAGAAGAGCTGAAGGGGGAGCTGTTTGCGCTCCTTCGCTTCTGCATACCCCCCGCGGAGGTAAGGCAGGAGGTGATGAGGAACCTCTACACGATACCCCTCTCCCTTCTGAAGATATGCAGGACGCTCATAGACTACGAGATAAAGCTCCTTGAGGAGCGCATACAAGAAACCCAAAAGACCCAAAAGTCAAGGAGGATAAAGATTGAGTGAGGTCTTCCTGCCCCCGCCTCCAGCCCTTACCTATCGCGAGCTTATCTCAAAAAAGCCCGAAGAGCTCGCGAAGGAGATAGAGTCCATTTTCCTGAAGGAGTTCCTGAGAAATGCTCTGAAACCCTCCGAGGAAAAGAGCTTTACGTATGAGGTATACCTTGATACGTTTGCCCAAGCCCTCGCGAGGCACATAGCCCTCTCGGGGGGTATCGGTCTTGCTAACTTTATCCTGAAGGGCTTATAATATCACACCGAGCCGGTGTGGCGGAACTGGCAGACGCGGGGGATTCAAAATCCCCTGCCCCTCGCGGGCGTGCGGGTTCGACTCCCGCCACCGGCACCATTAATTTCTTTCAAAAATAAAAAGACCCCGCCGAAGGCGGGGTAATTTTCCTTTATGAAAAGGAATCTTTCAAGCCTGTTGGAGGGCGGTTTCCGGCTTGGGTAGCCAGGGTTCTATGCCTTGTTCCTTTGCCCACTGGTTTGCAAACTCGTAAGCTGCCCTTGCGGTGGCTATGTTCTTCTCTATAAGCTCAAGCTTCTTTTTGAACTTTCTCTCTATTGCGGAGTCAAGTGACGCGGTTCCCCCGGATGCTACGAATTTTTTCAGGAAACGGGCTTTTATCCCTTCCTCTATTGAGTCCATACCGACTATTTGGGTTATGCCGAAAAACGCTCCGAGCATAGCCATGTTCGTCGCAAGCTCGGTTCCCGCGTATTCCTTTGCGAACTTCGTCGCGCTGAAGTTGAATATCTTTACGTTTCTTTCCTCAAGGTATGCCTTGTCCTCTTCGGTAAGGAGGTCTTCCTCCGCGTTTATGATGATTAGACCGTTTTTCTTTATGCCCGAATAGAAGGGCATCGTGTAGGATTTGCCCATCGTTATGACCTGAGCGTGGAAGACCATTATCACGTCCGGGTAGACGACCTCACCCCTGTCGTATATGGGCTCTATCCCTATGCGGACGTAGCTCTCGGAGGGTGCCATCCTCTTTTCCGCGCCGTAGAAGGGGTTAGACACCGCGTAGTAGCCCGCGTGGTCCGCTGCGGTAGCCATTATGTGCGCGGCGGAAACCGCGCCCTGCCCGCCTATCGCGGGCATGCGGACGTTTATCCTTCTCCTCGTCATAGCAGTCCCTCCTCTTTCTTCTTCTTTATCACTTCCTTCGCTTCGTCGCTCATGTATTCAAAGAACTTGAAGCGCTCCTTATCGCGCTGTCTCATCTCCCAAAGACCTTGGTCCGCGTTGAGTCCTATCTCAAGTATGCAGGGGGTGTATAGGTGTATGTAGGTGGGTCCTACCTCTCTCGCTACGTATATAGCCTTCTTGACGACTTGCTCAACCTTCTTGGGAGAGGAAACTGTAAGTCTTGCGACGTAATGACAGCCCGAGTCTATCGCGAGTTGCCACATGGGAACCTTGTCCCACTGCTTCCCGCCGGGAGCCATTTTGAACTCCATTCCCTTGGGTGTTGCCCCGCTGTCCTGTCCTCCGGTGTTTGCGTAGACTTCGTTATCAAAACATATGGTCGTAATCTTTTCTTGGCGGAAGAAGGACTGAAGTGTGCAGTCAAGACCGATGTCTATCGTTGCGCCGTCACCCGCTATTACTACGACGTCCTTGACCTTGTCGGGGAACCTCCACTCAAGAACCCTCTTTATACCGGACGCGACCGCGTTTTGGTTCCCGAAGAGGGGGTGAACCGTGTGGAGGGCTATGTGCGGAAAGACGAGAGATGTGCAACCCGTTGAGTTGACGATTATCGTGTCCTCGGGGTTCGGCAGGGAAGCGAGGATGTATCTGAAAGCTGCGGACTCGGGACAGCCCGCGCACAGGGAGTGCTCCTCAACGAGCTCCTTTGCGTAGGGGAGGTCCATCACCCCGCGCTTGGGGTTTCCCCACGTCGCTTTTTCTTCAAGGTCAACGATTTCTTGGGGCATGTATTCCTTTAGCTCTTCGTTAATCTTGAAAATCTTAACCGACATGCTTCACCTCCTTACCGATAATCTTAAGAACCTCTTGAACGATGTATTCGGGTGGCATCGTCATACCACCGCCCACCCTCGGCGTTCCGAATATGGGGATATCGGTGTGTCCGTAAAGAGCCCTCTTTACCTCCCTCTCAAGCCATCCGATGACGTTAAACTCGGGGACGAATACGTATTTCGCGCCTTTTACCGCTTCCCTTACCTCTTCCGTGGGGAAGGGTCTTATCGTCTTTATGCGGAGAACCCTCGCCTTTACGCCTTCCTCGTGTATGAGTATCTGGGTCGCTTCCTTTGCTTGTGCCGCTGCGGTTCCGCTCGCGATGAAGAGAACCTCTCCCTCGGGGTCTCCGAAGTGCTCAACGAGTCCCCTAAGGTAGTGCTTTGCGTAGGGCTTTGCCCTCTCTATCGCTGCGCGAACCTCAAACTGCCAGCTTGCGTGAGTCGCGTATGAGATGTAGTTTGACTTCATCACAAACGGGTCTCTCATGAACCTTCCGGGTGGCATCTCCATGTCTATCGGTGGCATGGGTGCCTTGTAGGGGTCGTAGGGGGGGAGTGCTATGTCGTCGGGCGGGAGGTATACCGCCTCCCTCGTGTGTGAGATGAAAAAGCCGTCTATCGCGGTTATGACGGGAACGTGGACGTCGGGCTGTTCCGCGACTACGAATCCCGCGATTATCATGTCAAAGAGCTCCTGAGCGGTTTCCGCGTGCCATACCATACATCCCGTGTCAAGGAGGAAATACATCTCAAGGTTGTCGGGTTGTATTGATAGCGGGGAGTTTATACCGCGAGCCATGAGGACGAGCTGTATCGGGAGCCTTGACCCAGCCCACATGGGGAAGAGTTCCATAGCCCTGAGGGTTCCGGGTCCGGAGGTTGTGGTTATCGTCCTCGCCCCCGCCATCGCACAGCCCGCTATCTCGGACATAACGCCGAACTCCGACTCACCGCGGAAGTAGACGCCTATGTATCCTTCCCTCCAGAGTTCACCGAGCATGTGCGCAGCTTCCGACTGGGGTGTGATTGGGTATGAGATGGAGGCGTCAACGCTCGCGCGCTTTGCCGCTTCCTTTACCGCTTCGGAGCCGGTGATGAAGTGCTTCGTTCTGGGGGCTTCAAAGAGGAGGTAGTCGGGGGATACGATTTTTTGCCCCATTCTATTGTATCTGACCTTCTCGGTCTTGACCTGCTGGGACATTACATCACCTCCTTGGGAAAGTTCCCTTTAAATTTAATCCCCTTTTCTTGAAATCAAAATGATGTATCACTTCCCGAGTTCCTTCTTTACTTCCTTTGCTATCCTTATGAACTTCTCAAGGTCTTCCGCGTGCTGGTCCCTGAGCGTAATCATCGCATCCTCGTGTCCCGCCAAGCTACACATCGCTATGGTGAAGCAATCCGTCTCCGCCCTTATTATCTTTAGGGCTACGTTTGCGTAGTGGCAGTGAACACCTATGAAGATGCAAGCCTTTATCTTGTTGTGCCAAATGGTGAGGTTGGGGTGGTTGGGGTTTATTTCCTTTTCGGGGTCTATCTTCGGGTATTTGGGTCTGTAGTCATACATGGGGATTATCTTCGCGCCGAGGACTTCCGCCATCTCCTTTATGAGCTTTGCCTTCTTTTTCGCTTCCTCGTTCCACGCGTATAGGACTTGTGGTCCGGGGAATATGGTGGGGTTTTCGCGCGTGAGCATGGCTTTTGCCGCTTCCCTCATCGCGGTCTCTTCGTCAACTATCTCGTTGAACATCAAAGCCTTGCCGGGGGGCGGTGTAAGGACGCCCTCCGTCACCGCGACGGGGTAAGGTGAGTATCCAGAGGGTCCGAGCTTTGCCATCGCTTACCTCCTTATCTTACTCCCGCAACGTCCCTGTTTTCCGCGTAAACCATCTCAATTGAATTACGTTTCAGAAGGTCTGAGCAAACGTAAACGCAAAGCGCGCACCCTTTACACCTTTGCGTTATCACAAACGCGTGGTGTCCTTCGTCCGTATACATGAGTGTGTTGGGTTCGGGACAGAAGAGTGTGCATTGCTTGCAGTTGTATTTTGAGCACTCGTCGCGGATGACCTGGGCAACGTAATACATTACCTCTTCCTCCGTAAAGAGTTTTTGTGAATTAAAATATAAAGGTTGTTGAAGGGTTTTACAAGTAGAAATTATATGATAAATCTTTGATTATGAAGCGTTTAGTAAAATACCTCAGGTTAGCAAATACAAACTCCGTGGGTCCCGCGACGATAAAGAAAATCGTATCCTTTTTCCGCTCCGTTGAGAAGATAGAACCGGAAAAGCTAACACACCTCGTCGGAAGTAAGAAAGCTCAAAAGGTGATGAAGTCCCTCAGTTCCGAATCGCCCTACGAGGAAAAGCTTCTTAAATTTCTCTCACAAAATCCGGACGTGGGTGTGATTACGCTTGAGGAGGAAAGCTACCCGAGACTCCTCTTTTCCCTCCCGGACCCTCCCCCCGTTTTGTTTTACGTCGGTCAAAAGCCGGACTCCGGTGTGGGTGTTGTGGGGACGAGGAAGCCCTGCGGGTCTTCCCTGAGCGTCGTCGGAAGGATTGTGAGGAGGGAAGGAAGGCGCGTAATTTCCGGGGGTGCCCAGGGTATAGACTACAGGGCTCACTTGGAAGCCGTTGATAGCGGGCTTGAGACGGTCGTTGTCCTCGGTAGCGGTATAGGGATGATGGAAAAAAGGATAGAGAAACTCCTTGAGAGGGGTAGGGTTTGCGTTCTTTCGGAGTTTATGCCTTGGACTCCTCCCGCGCGCTACACGTTCGTGGTCAGAAACAGGACGATAGCGGGGCTTTCGGAGCGCCTTTACGTCGTGGAAGCTCCGAAAAGGAGCGGTGCCCTCATAAGCGCAAAGCACGCCCTTGAGCTCGGGAGGGAGGTCTTCGTTTGGGTGGGTGATGAGAGCTCCGAGCGCTGGGAGGGGTGCAGGAGACTCCTCTCAATGGGAGCAAAGCCTTGGACTCCCGCGGACGAGCTCGGGTTTTTCTCAAAACCGAGGAGCTTTGATGAGGTCGTTGAGCACATCGGGGACGAGAGGAGGGCTTTTGAACTCCTCGGGAGACTCATGATAGAGAAAAAGATAAGGATGGAGGGGGGTTATTACGTTCTTGAAAATGTTTAGATTTCCTTGTGAAGCTTTTGTATGTATATCCTTTCAAGTATCTTGCGGGCTATGGGTGCCGCTACCTTGCCCCCGCTCTCTCCGTGCTCCACGAACACACCTATCACGAATTTCGGGTCTCTGTAGGGAGCAAAGCCAACAAACCAAGCGTGATTACGATACTTCCAAGGGAGTTTTTTTCTCCTCTTTTTATACCACCTTTTTATCTTTCTTTTGTTCTTAAAAAAGACCTCCGCGGTTCCCGTCTTTCCCGCTATGTCCACTATCTTTGACATAGCCCTTCTCGCGGTTCCCTTACGAACCGCATCCCTCAGCCCCCTCTTTATGAGCGCAAAATACTCAAGGTTCCCGTATAGGGCTTTAAATACTTGCCTTTTGTTCCTCCAAACGACGTTTCCCTTCTCGTCAATTATCTCTTTCAGGAGCGTGGGTTTGTATATGACGCCGTTGTTAGCTATCCCCATCATCATGAGCGTCTGCTCCATGAGGTTGCTCAGGACAAACCCCTGACCTATGCTCATGTTCACCGTATCCCCGTCATACCAAGGCTCCTTAAACCTCCTTCTTTTCCAACTCGGTGATGGTAAGAAGCCCTTTCTCACCGGGAGCTCAAAGGGTATGTCCTCACCGTATGAAAATTTTCGGGCAAAGTAGGCTATCTTCGTGGGTCCGAGCTCGTATCCTACCGTGTAGTAGTAAACATCACACGACTCGCTCAGGCTCTTTATGAGGTTTACCTTCCCGTGACCCCACCTTCGCCAGCAGTAAAATGTTCTGTCTCCCAGCTCAAACTTCCCCGGGCAGTAAACGACGTCCCAAGGTCCCTTTGTCTTTGTCACGAGCGTAGCGTAGGCTACGGGAACCTTAAAGACCGAAGCGGGAGGATACAGACCCCTGACCGCCCTGTTGAAGAAGGGCTTTAAAGGATTGCTCGTTAACTTCTTCCACTCCTCGTATACGGTGTTAGGGTTAAAGTCGGGAAAGCTCGCAAGCGCGAGAACCTCACCCGTTGACGCCTTTAGGAGTATTACAGCCCCCGCGGGGTTTCCGCTTTCCTCAAACACCTCCTCAACGATTCTCTGAAACCTCACGTCTATCGTCAACTTAACCGATTTTCCCTTTTTTGGCTCCTTCCTCTCAAGAACCCTCACGATACGCCCCAAGGCGTTTACCATCACCCTCTCCTCCCCGAGCTCACCGGTGAGTATGTGGTCAAGGGAGCGCTCTATACCCATCTTCCCCACGAAACTGTTTGAGCCTATGCTCTTTTTCATCTTCCGAAATCTCTCCATGTCCCTGCGGTCCGGATACCCCACGTATCCGAGAACGTGGGCGCAAAGCGCACCGAGGGGGTATACGCGCTTTGGCATAACCTCTATAAAGACCCCCCTCAGGCGGTGCCTGTTTTTGTAAAAGGTTTCTATGTCCTTAGGACTGAGGTCTGTCTTCAGAACCGCCAGCTCAAAACCCTTCCTTATTAACTTCTCCTTGTCGGGATTTATACCGAAAAGCTCCGAAAGGGCTTTCAGGGTCTTTTGTAGTTCGTCCTTCCTGAGCCTGTTCACATCAAGGACCATAACGTAGCGCGGAACGTCGTAAGCGAGCTTCTCCCCGTTCCTGTCGTATATATCACCCCTCGGGGGATAGAGGTATCGCCTGCGGACGTAATTCCTCTCCGAAAGCTCCCTGTAGCGCTCCCCCTCAAGAACCTGAAGCCTAAAGAGGTTAGCCCCCACCCCTATAAAGCTCCCCAGCGCGGAAAGAAGAAAGATTATAAAATTACGTCTTTTCATCTATCCTTCCCGATAAACTCTTATAAAGAATAAAGATAAACACAAGTTCAACAAGGGCGGAAAGTAGGAAAAGCTCAAGGGAAAACTCAAGCATAAACCTACCCCTCACCAGAAGGATAAGGATAAGCTTCCTAACCCAAGAGATGAAAGGGATGAGGACGAAGAACTCAAGGAACTTATTCCTCACGAGAACAACACCCGTTAAAAACAAAAAGAGGTATGTAAAGACGACGTTGAGAAGCGTCAAAACCCCGAGTGTGTCGGTTATCGTATCAAGGAAAAGACCGCTCAAGAAAGCGGAAACGATAGCCTTTTCCTTTATAAAGTAAGAGGAGACGAGAACGAATATGAAAGAAAGGGAAGGGGTCAAGAACAAGCTACCGAAGAGGGGGCTAAAGAGGGAAGCCTGAAGGAGAGCGACCAAAACCGCACCCGCGCAAAAGAGCAGAACCATGCCCCAACACGAGCATTATAACCTTTATATTTATCTAATATGGAGTTACTGAGTTCCCTTCTCGTGAGCCTCGGGTTCGTCCTTCCGCCCCCCTACGAAAACGACAGGAAAAAGTTAGTTAAGATTTACTCACAGCTCGTTGAGATTGAGAGAAGGCTACAAAAAGAGGGTGTGAAGCCCTACCTCGTGGACAAGCTAAACGCCCTCGGGTATCCGATACACGTCATATACACAAAATACGCGATGAGGAAAGACAAAAGTGAGCCGGACCACAAGCTCTACGGCATGTCCAGAAAGGTATACGAGGAATACCTCCTCGTCAAAAGAACCATATTTCCCGTATTTGTGAAGATGGACGCGAGCAGGAACCGCATACCCCTCTGCGCTGTGGAGCTGAGGGGAAAAGAAAAGGACACGATAGTCGTCCGTGTAAGACAAGAGAGCGACAAAAAGAGACTCCTTGACTCAACACAGCTCCGATACGCCCACCGCCTCGGCTTTACGCGTATAGACTTTCTCCCCTGCGGGAAGTAAATTAAAAGCGGGGGCGTGTATGCAGGTATGGAAACTCATCTTCATCTCCCCTCTCTCACAAAACCCCTTCCAAAACCCCCAAACGAAAAAGGGAAGCGAGTTCCTTGAACTCCTCCTTTCCCTCCTCTCGGGACAAAAAAACGAGAAAAACCCCGAAGAAAAACCGAAAGAGACTAAGCTACCCCAGACAAAGATACTTAACCCACCGCCCCAAAGCGCGGGACAAATCCTCCCTCTCTTTACCCCCGAGGTAAACAAAACACACAAAAAGGAACTCCCGGAGCGCCCAATACCCGACAAAAAGCCCGAGCTTTTCTTGAGACCTCCCGAAGAAATTCCTAAAAACAACCCCGAAGGGGTTCGGGAGAAATTTATATCTGAAAAAGAATTAAAGACCCTCACGGGTGAGCAAAGAGAGGTGCAAAGAGCGGGCGAAAGCCAAAGACCCCAAAAGCCCGCCCCTGAGCCCCTCCCGGAAATAAAACCCGAACGAAAAGAGAAGCGAGAGCAAGAGCAAAAGCCACCCCCCGTGATTCTTGAGATAAGGGGGGAAGAAAGGCGGGAGGTTCAAAAGAGCGCTCCCGCCCCGGAGATAAGGGAGGTTCGCGTATTTGAGCGCGAGAACCTGAAGGGTGTTAAGGTAAGGCTGAAGGAGCTCGGGATAGAGATAAGGCTCGTGGGTGAGAGCGCGCGCCTGAAGCTTGAGGTTCCGAGAGCGGAGCTCATAACCCAATACGACGCTTTCAGGATATCGGAGATTTTCCGCGGGCTCGGTATTCGGTTGGAGAGCCTTAGCGTAAACGGGCAGGAGCTCTACGCTAAGGAAAAACAAAGGGGAAGGAATAATATAAGAGTAGATGAGTTTCATCATAAGGGCGATAGCTCTCCTGAGCCTGGTAGCTCTCTTAGTATTTTCCTCTGAAAAGGAGAAAGAGGGTCCCGCGCGCGTATACTACGAAAAGGGTCTGAGGGCGCTTGAGGTAAGCGACTACGAGGACGCGCTCGTATACTTTTCCCGTGCGCGCGCGCTTTCCCCCCGCTCCGAGGTCGGCGAGCTATCATACCTCTACTACGGCATCACATACGCCCTTTATTCGTATAGGCTCGGGCAAAAGGCGGGTATATTCTCCGCTCTCGGATACCTGAACGAGTATCCCTTTCACTACAAACCGCCGAGGTTTTTGAGCCTTCAGAGGGAGTTTGTGGGGGACGTTTACCTGCTCGTTGGCTTATACGAGGACGCAAGGAGCGTATACAGCGCCCTTTGGGAGGAAGAAAAGAAGCGAAGATACGCGGTAAAGCTCGGCTTTAGCTCCGCGCTTTTGGGGAGGGCGGAGGGCTACGAGCTACTTCTATCGCTCGGGGAGGGGGGAGAGCTTGAATACCTGCGCAGGCTCGCCCTCGGCGTATACCTCGTCTCAATGGGGAAACCCGAAGAAGCGCTGAGGGAGCTTTCAATCGCGCGCGAGAAAAACCCGTTGCTTAAATACGACGTTTACTACAACGTGTATACCGCCCTCGCGCTGAAGAAAGCCAAAAAACCGAGAAGGGCTCTCCTTTACTTTTTCCGAGCGAGGGAACTTGACAGACTCCGCTTCTTTGAGGAGATTCTCAACTACCACGAGCTTGAGCTTTACCTATCTTTAG
>JAADEK010000100.1 GCA_013153455.1 Aquificota bacterium | reverse complement strand
GGATAGTCCAGTGCGATGTGATTCTCGGACAGCTCCACAGGGGGGTTGAGAAGCTCGCGGAGCACGAGATGTATAACCAGTTCCTCGTCTACACCGACAGGATGGATTACCTCTCCGCGCTTTGCTCAAATCAGGCTTGGGTGGTTGCTATAGAGCGTATGCTCGGGATACACGACGAGGTTCCCCCGAAGGCGAAGTATATAAGGACCATGCTTTCGGAGCTTCAGAGGATAAACTCGCACCTCCTTTGGCTCGGAACCTACGCGCTTGACCTCGGTGCGCTCACGATATTCCTGTATGCGTTCAAGGAAAGGGAGAAGATAATGGACATACTTGAGGGCATAACGGGCGCACGCCTCACCATATCTTACCCCCGCATAGGGGGCGTGAGGATGGACCTCCCCGAGGGCGCGCTTGAGGTCATAAAGGCTTTCATAAAGAGATTTCCCCAAGAGCTCAAAGACTGGGAGACGATACTCACGAGAAACCGCATATGGCTCAGGAGAAACAAGGACGTCGGTGTAATCACGAAGGAGGACGCGTACTTCCACGGGCTTACGGGTCCCGTAATCAGGGGTTCGGGTATACCTTACGATATGAGGAAGCTTGAACCTTACGACGCCTACGACGAGGTTGAGTTTGACGTTCCCGTCGGTGAGGTGGGAGACTGCTACGACAGGTATCTCGTGAGGATAGAGGAGATGCGCCAAAGCGTCAGGATAATTGAGCAGTGCGTGAGCAAGCTTGAGAAGATGTCAAAAAACGAGCCCTTCTTCTACTCGGGCGACGGAAAGAAGCTAAAGCTCTCGCTTGACGGTATAGGTCTTAAGGTTCCGGTGGGTGAGATATACTCAAGCGGTGAAAATCCACGGGGTGAGCTCGGTTTTTACGTCTTTTCTTCGGGAGCGACGAGCCCTTACCGCGTAAAGATAAGACCTCCCTCTTATTACAACCTCTCCGTATACCCGAAGCTTATGAAGGACCGCTTTATCGCGGACGCGGTAACGATTCTCGCGAGCATAGACCCCGTCGTGGGGGAAACCGACAGATGAAGGTTCTCATGATAGACAACTACGACAGCTTTACGTATAACCTCGTTCAGTATCTCGGACAGCTCGGGGCGGACGTCCTCGTAAAGAGGAACGACGAGATAAAGCCCGAGGAGGTGAAGGACATAAAACCCGACGCCATAGTAATATCACCGGGTCCGTGCACACCCAAAGAGGCGGGTATCTCGGTTCCCGTCATACAACGCTACTACAAGGAGATACCGATACTCGGTGTATGCCTCGGGCACCAATCAATCGGATACGCCTTCGGCGCGAAGATAGTAAGGGCTAAGCGCCTCATGCACGGCAAGACCTCCCAAATCACGCACACGGGTGAGGGCGTGTTCAAGGACATACCCTCCCCCTTCACCGCGGTTCGGTATCACTCGCTCGTTATAGACGAAAAGACCCTCCCTCCCTTTTTGCGCGTAGTTGCCCGCTCGGAGGACGGGGAGATTATGGGCGTTCAGCACGAGAGTTATCCCCTTTTCGGGGTTCAGTTTCACCCCGAGTCCGTCCTTTCGGAGCACGGGCTTGATATCCTCAAAAACTTCCTGAGCATAGCGGAGGAAAAGAGATTCGCGAACAGATAAGCGAGGAAAAACTGAGAGAACTCAAAGAGATTCAGATTGAGTGCGCGAAGAAGGTTGTAAAACACGACGACTTTAAGGAAGTCAAAACGGTGGGGGGAATGGACATAACCTTTGAAAAGATAGACCAAAACCCTACGCGCGCTTGGGCTTCTCTCGTCGTCGTTGACCTAAAGACCCTAAAGCCCGTATACGCGCACGTCGTTGAGGACATCATAGACTTCCCCTACATCCCCACCTTCCTCGCCTTTCGGGAGCTCCCCCTTTTGCTGAAGCTCTACGAGAGCGCAAAGGTAAAGCCCGACGTCTACTTTATAGACGGTCAAGGCATCGCTCACCCGCGCGGTTGCGGTATAGCGTCTCACTTCGGCGTCCAAACGGGTGAGGTGAGCGTAGGGGTGGCAAAGAGCAGGCTTTTTGGTTACGCAAAGGAACCCCCGCCGAAAAGAGGCTCTTACACATTCCTCAGGCACAAGGGAAATATCGTCGGAGCGGTCGTGAGAACGAAAGACAACACCTCCCCCGTATACGTCTCCGTCGGGAACCGCATAAGCCTAAAGAGCGCCATAGACCTCGTCCTTAAGACCTCACGCTACCGGGTGCCGGAGCCGACGCGCCTCGCCCACAACCTCCTACAAAAGGTAAGAAGAGAGAAACTAAGCTCCCCTTAGCTCCCTCATAAGCTCGTAAAAGAAGTTAACAAACTTCTCAAGCTCCGACACAGAAATACTCTCCCTGTCCGTGTGGCTGTCCGCAAGACTCCCAAACCCGAAAACAACGCAATCCCACCCAGCCCTGTGGTAGTTGCTCGCGTCGGTCCAAGAGGGCATAACACCCCTTTTTGGCTCCTCACCTATCTTTTTGAGCGCCCTCTCAAGGACGGGCAAAAGCGAGTCCGAGCGAAAGCTAAGGAAGTCCTCCCGGTCCTCAACGCTCACCTCAACGGAGCACCCGCTCCTTACGCTCTGCGCGACTTTTTTAAGCTTCTTTATGAGTTCCTCCGCGCTTTCCCCCTCGTAGACCTTAAACTCAAGGAGAGCCTTGAGCTCGCGAGGAACCGCGTAGAGCTTTGAACCGCTCTTTAGCATAATAACGTTGACCGGTCTCTTTAGTTCTCTTTCAAGACTTTTTAAAAATTCGTAAAAGACCCCTGCGGGGTTTTCAAACTTTTCAAACTCCGAACCGTGAGCGGATTTACACCTAACGCGGACAGAGAACTCAACCGCCCCCATCTGTTTCGTGCACAAAAGACCGTATGTAGGCTCAAGAACCAAACACCTCCTTTTCCCGCCCTTTTGGGATAGTTTCAAGCTCCCGAGGGCGGAGTTTGTCTCCTCGTCAACGACAAAAGCAAGCGAAAGGGGTATATCCTCGTTAGGGAAGTCCCTCCTGAAGCGCTCAAGCGCTACCAAAAGCGAAGCTATTGCGCCCTTCACATCGCTCGCTCCCCTCCCGTAAATCCTCCCGTCCTTCTCCGTCGGCTTGTATGCGTCCCTGAAGCCCGCGGGAGGAACCGTATCAACGTGAACCGATATGAGGAAGTCCGAACCGTTGTCGTAAAGGAGGTTAAAGCGCTCACCCTCAACGGGCTGGCGTTCGGGCTTTATACCGAGCTTCTTGAGACGCTCCTCTATGTAAAGGAGAACCTCCTTCTCCCTCCCGGAGGGACTCGGGATTGATATGAGCTCCTTTAGGGTTTCCTTGGCTTCGGAGACGCCCGTCATAAGAAATTAAAATACAATAGAAGTGTTTAAAACACTGCGGAGGGAAGAGAATGCAGATGTATACGGACGGAGAGCGGGTCTTTATCGCAAAGGACTACCGCGTTGAGGGCATATCAAAGCGCGACTGGCTTGAGAAGGGAGAGAAAAACGTCGTTTGGCAGTCCGCAAAGCTTACCGAGACCCCCCGCCTGCTCACGAACACGCGCTTTTACCTCTTCGGTGCGGGCGGGACTTACCTGATGAGGATGGACAGAAGGAGCGGAAAGACGGAGGAGATTGATTTTGAGAAGGAAATCGTTGATATGACATCCGACCTCAGGGACGTTTACTTTATCACTCACGAGGGTATATACAAACTTGACGCGGAGAGGTTTGAGAAGGCAAAGATAGAGCGTCTCGCGGTTTCCGACCTACTTGAGAAACCCATAAGGACGCTTGACCTGATAGGGGACTGGCTCTACGTAAACGGGGGAAACTGGGTATACAAGATACGCAGGGACGGGGCGAAGGAGATGGAAAAAGCCCTCGTAGATGTTAGGAAGATTCTCGCGGACTACGAGGGACCCGTCGTCATAACCGAGGACAAAGTCATATACTTCACGGACGAGCTTGACACGCTCGCAAACGGCTTTTACGAGGGTGAGTTCATAAAGGCGGAGCACGGGGCGTATCAAACGTGGCTCCTTTCAAGCACGCACTTTAGCGTCTTCGGGAGAACGGGCGAAAGGATAGCTCACGTTGAGTATCAACACTACGCGACCTTTACGGAAGGTCTTAATCACATCTACTACTACGACGAAAAGGAAGGGGACGTAACATACGCCCACAAGAGGGACTTGCTGGGGGACGACTTTATCACCATAGACCTCACCGAGATACTGAAGATAGTCTTTGCGTCGCTTATGGCTCTTGAGGAGGCGGGCTACAGGGTCAGGATAAAGGAAAAGAGGGGATTCATAGACGTTGACGTTGACGACAAGCACGTTGACCTTGAGAAGGTCTTTTTAGTCCTCTCAAAGTATTTCCCCGAAATCTTTTACCTCTACAAGAACCCCGGTTATTACGACGAGATAGACAACTTCGCGGAACGCTTCGGTCTCTTTCAAAAGGAGGGAGAGCGCGTAAAACTGAACATGGAACTCCTTGAGGAGTTCTCGCGCGCGCGTCAAGATTTCAAAACCTTCAAGGAAAACATAATAAAGGACATCCTCTCCCTCCTCTCCTGACCCTTCCTTTCCTTGACATAAATCAGTGAGATAATAAATTTTTTTGAGTAATGTCCTCCGACATAGAAGAGCTTCGGCGGGAGCTTGACATCGTAGACGTGATTTCCGAGTATCTCCCCTTAGAGAGGGTGGGGTCTAACTACCGCACAAACTGCCCCTTTCATCCCGACAAGACGCCCTCCTTCTACGTTTCCCCCTCCCGCCAGATTTTCAAATGCTTCGGTTGCGGTGTCGGTGGGGACGCGATAAAGTTCGTAGCTCTTTACGAGAATACCTCATACCTTGAGGCTGCGCTTGAGCTGTCAAAAAAGCTCGGAAAGCCCTTGAACATCTCATCAATCACAAAAAACCAGCGGACACTCCTCGCGCTTGACAGGGCGAGCGACTTTTACAGGGAAAGCCTTCTGGGGAACCAATCCGCGGGTGAATACTTAAAGCGGAGGGGCATAGACACGAGAACCCTCAGGAAGTTCTGCGTCGGTTTCGCACCCCCCGGGGGCAAGCTTGCGGAGTTCCTTGAAAGGGAAGGACTCCTTGAGGATTACCTGAGGACAAAGAACCTCGTAAAGATTTCCGAAAAAAATTATAAGGACATATTCTCAAGGAGGGTGGTGATACCCATAAGGGACCCATCGGGAAGGGTGATAGGCTTCGGCGGGAGGAAAACCGACGACGGGGACTCCTCACCCAAATACATAAACTCCCCCGAGAGCGACGTATTCAAAAAGAGGAAAAACCTCTTCGGGCTTTACGAGGCAAGAGACTACATAAAGGACGAGGGTTTTGCCATACTCGTTGAGGGATACTTTGACGTCCTTCGCCTCTTTTCCGAGGGCATAAGGAACGTCGTCGCTCCGTTGGGAACCGCGCTGACGGAAGAGCAGGCTCAACTCCTCTCCCGTTTCACAAAGAAGGTCTACGTCCTCTTTGACGGAGACCCCGCGGGCGCACGCTCCGCAAAGGAGGCTTCGCGCCTGCTCGTGAGGGCGGGCTTAGACGTTCACGTGGTAAAACTCCCCGAAGGCTACGACCCGGACGAGTTCGTTCGGGAAAACGGGGCAAAGGAGCTAAAGAAGCTCATCAGCTCCTCCCCCGAACTCTTTTCCTCCCTCATAAACGGGGAGAGGAAGGACCTCGGGGAGAGAATCAAGGAGTTTAGGGAGTTTCTCGCTTTGGTTGATGACGAGGTTAAGCGCTTCGCGCTCGCTTCGGAGTTTTGCGCGAAGAACAAGGTTCCCTTTGATACCGTTTGGGAAAAACCAAAGGAAAAAAGGAAAAAAGATGAGCAAAAACTCAGCTTTAAGGAGAGGGTTTTCCTAAAAGGTCTATTGGTTTTAAAGCCTAACCTTGAGCTTAAAGATATACCCCTCAGGGAGGAGGTGAGAAGGCTCGCGATGTGTGCGCTTCTTGGGCACGAGCATGAGCTTCCCGAGGATGTTCTCTCGCTTGAGGTTGAGAAGATTGATAAAATCTTTTGGGACGTCCTTGAGAAGATGAAAAACCCCGGTAGAAGGAGAAGAAAAAGGAAGGAAGACGTCTTGAAAACTGAGGAAAAACAAGTAATTTAATAAATTTTTTCTTTGGAGGTCCGAAATGCTGGAAAGGGAGAGCGTGAAGCAACTGATTGAGCTCGGAAAGGAGAAGGGATACCTTACGTATGACGAGATTAACGAAGCCCTTGAGGAGGACTTCGTCTCTTCGGAGCTCTTTGAGGAGCTCATGGATATCTTCCACAGGATGAACATTCAGGTCGTTGAGAGGGAGGAGGAGCTGGAGGAGGAGCACGAAGAGGAGGAGGTCGTAGTCTCGGGGACGCTCTCTTCCGCGTCGCGCGACGGGGACCCGGTGAAGCTATACCTGAGGGAGATGGGAAAGATTCCCCTCCTGAAGCGCGAGGAGGAGATATACTACGCCCGCCAGATAGAGATAGGAAGGAAGATAATGAGAAGGGGTCTTATGAGGACCTCCTTCCTCGTTGAGAAGATACTTGACGACTGGGGGAGGCTCTGCAACGGGAAGGTTAAGATACACGAGGTTATGGACCTCGTTGAGTATGAGAACGACGAGGACTTTGAGGACAGGTTCGGGGAGTTTGAGCGCCACTTTATAGAAAAGGGATACGAGCTTGCGAAAGCCTACAGGGACCTGCTTGAGGTCCGAAAGGAATACATAAAGAACCCCACGCTTGAAAACAGGAAGAAATACCTTTATGCCCACGCGCGTATGAACAAGATAATCAAGGAGATGAAGATAAAATACGCGAAGTTTGAGCGCGTCACCGAGGAGATACTAAAGCTTTACAAGGAATACGCGAGGAAGAAAAAAGACCTAAACGCCCGCATAAGGAAGTTAAAAGCCCTTCACCCGGACCCCGATTACTTCGTTGAGAACTATCTGAGCGATGAAGAGATTCAAAAGACACTCTCCCAAAAAGGTATACCCTTTGAGAAGGTCACAAACCTCGTAAACGAGTATATATCCCTGAAGAGGGAGGTAGAGAGGTTAAGGAATCTCATAGGTGTCTTTCCGGAGGAAGAGCTACCGAAGGTGATGAAGATAATAGAGCAGGGGAGGAAGAAGGTCGTTCAAGCGAAACAGGTGATGATTCAATCAAACCTCCGACTCGTCGTATCAATAGCAAAGAAATACGTAAACAGGGGGCTTCACTTCTTGGACCTCATACAGGAGGGCAACATAGGGCTTATGAAAGCGGTTGATAAATACGACTACCGTAAAGGCTACAAGTTCTCAACTTACGCAACTTGGTGGATAAGACAGGCAATCACCCGCGCGATAGCGGACCAAGCGAGAACCATAAGGATACCCGTTCACATGATAGAGACGATAAACAAGATAATAAAGGCTTCAAAGAAGCTCTTTCAGGAAAACGGAAGGGAGCCAACACCCGAGGAGGTCGCCCAATACCTTGACATACCCGTTGAGAAGGTTCGCAAGGTAATGAAATTCTCCCAAGAGCCCATATCCCTTGAGACACCGATAGGCGACGACGAGGACACATTCCTGAAGGACTTCATAGAGGACAAATCAATACCCAACCCCGAGGAACAGGTAACGCGCAAACTCCTGAGGGAACAGCTTGAGAAGGTTCTCAGCACGCTCTCGGAAAAGGAGAGGGAGATACTTATGTATCGCTACGGGCTCGTTGACGGAACGGAATACACACTGGAGCAGGTGGGTAAGATGTTCAACGTAACGCGCGAGCGCATACGCCAGATAGAGAACAAAGCCCTCAGGAAACTCCGCCACCCATCAAGGGCTAAGTATCTGAAGGACTTTGAGTTCTGAGCCCCTCCGCTTTTTCGTCCTTACAATATTTCCCCGCATAATTGAGTGTTACGCGGAGTTCGGTATAGTCCGTCAGGCTATAAAGAAGGGAAAGCTTGAGCTTCACGCGGTTGACCTGAGGAGATACGCGAAGAAGGGTCAAGTTGACGACGTGCCGTTCGGCGGTCTCCCGGGTATGGTTCTTAAGCCGGAGCCCATCTTGAGCGCATACGAGGAGATAAAGGAGCGCTACGGCAGACCCTACACCCTCATAACGGAACCTTGGGGAAGGAGGATAGACCAGAAGTTCTTAGAGGAGCTATCAAGAAAAGATAAGATTCTCGTCATATGCGGTCGGTATGAAGGGGTGGACGAGAGGGTAAAGGGTATCGTTGACGAGGAGGTATCCCTCGGGGACTTTATACTCTCGGGGGGTGAGCTCGTTGCGCTCGTTATCCTTGACGGTGTGGCGCGCTTACTTCCGGGCGTTCTCGGTGAGCCGAGGAGCCTGCAAGAGGACAGCTTCTCGGGAAAATGGCTCGGATACCCCGTATACACCCGCCCCCGCTCGTTCAGGGGAATGGAAGTCCCCAAGGAACTCCTCTCAGGACACCACAAGCTCATTGAGCTTTGGAAGCTTTGGCACAGGATAGAGAATACACTAAAGAAGAGACCCGATAGGGTTCCGGAGAACTTGACAGAGCTGGAAAAAGATATTTTAAATAGTATATTAGCCGGAAAGACGTTCACGGAATGGTTGAGGGAACGCAAAGACCTTCTTTAGATTTCCACTTATTTGTTTCCGGATTTTGCTACAATAAAAACCTTCTGGAGGAAGTTAATGAACGAATTTGAAAAGCTCCTTGAGGAAAGCCTGACCTCTCCCGAGGAGTTCCGAAAGGGACAGATAGTCAAGGGGAAGGTCGTCAAGGTCTCGGGGGACACGGTTTTCGTGGACATAGGCTACAAAACGGAAGCGGTCATATCAAGGGACGAGGTTCCCGACGCAAAGGAAGGGGACGAGATAGAGGCGGTTCTCGTTCGTTTCTCACCGCGCATACCCAACCCGGTTTTATCAAGAAAACCCCTTGAGGAGCAAAAGGAGCTTGAGAACCTCAGGAAGGCTTTCCTTGAAAAGAGGGACGTCACGGGTCAGATAGAGAAAAAGACGAGGGGTGGCTTTATCGTAAACTTTGAGGGTATAAAGGCTTTTCTCCCACTTTCGGAAGCGGGGAAAAAGGTAAAAGAGGGGCAAGTCCTCACCTTTAAGATACTTGACTTCAGGCTTGACTCAAAGCGCCCGCGCATAATCGTCTCACACAAAGCTTACCTTGAGGAGCAAAGGGAAAAAAGGAAGCAGGAACTCCTCTCTTCCCTGAAGCCGGGGGACGTCGTTGAGGGCAAAGTCGTCAAGGTAGACCCAAACAAGGGCGTCACGATGATAATAGAGGGTGTCCTGAGGGCTTTTCTCCCCAAAGAAGAACTCTCTTGGGGAAGGGATAAAAACCCCTTTAATTACACCGACGTGGGTGAGACGCTAAAGGCTAAGGTAAAACGCATAGACAAGGAAAAGGGATTTATCATCGTCTCTCTAAGGGAGCTGAAGGGCAACCCGTGGGAGAAGTTCGTTCAGGAGAGGAAGGAAGGGGACATCCTTGAGGGAAGGGTTGTCGCGACCACACCCAAGGGGGTCATCGTTGAGGTTATGGAAGGCGTTGAGGGCTTTGTGCCCGAAGAGGAGCTCGCTTGGGAAGGAAAGCCGGAGTTCAAGAAGGGTGATACGGTTAAGGTAAAGATTTTGCGTATAGAGCCAAAGCGCAGGAGACTCCTCCTTTCTGTCAAGAGAGCCCAGCCCAGACCTTGGGATATCTTTATTGAGAAGCATCCGCCCGGGAGCAAGGTTCTCGGAAAGGTTTCAAAGATTGAGGGAAGCAGGGCTTTCGTTGAGCTCGGTGAGGGTGTTAAAGGTATAGTCCACAGGAGCGACCTCTCTTGGACAAGACCGAAGCGCGTTGAGGAAGTTCTGAAGGAAGGTGAGGAGCGGGAGTTTGCGGTTCTCGGTCTTGAGGGCAAATTCGTAAAGCTCGGAGTCAAACAACTTACCGAAAACCCGTGGGAGAAGGTTCAGGAAAGGTATAAGGTCGGGGACGTTGTGAAACTGCCCGTAAAACAGCTCGCCTCATTCGGTGCTTTCCTTGAACTCCCCGAGGGAGTTGAGGGGCTCCTGCCCTTTTCGGAGGTTCCGAAGCACATACGCCTCAAGAAAGACCAAGAGTATGAGGTTAAGATA
This sequence comes from Aquificota bacterium, assembly GCA_013153455.1. GTDB lineage: Bacteria > Aquificota > Aquificia > Aquificales > Aquificaceae > Aquifex. The sequence goes on along the minus strand of JAADEK010000100.1, from coordinate 1,529 downwards.
ATAGACCTCAACCCCAAGGAAGGTAAGATAACCTTCAGCATAAGCGCGCTGATGGAAGAAAAGCCCTCGGAGGAGGAAAAGGAGGAGGTCGTCGTCTCAACGAGCTCGTCCTCCGGCGGTTTCAAGCTCGGGGAGATACTCAAGAAAAAGTGGAAGATGCAGTGAGGGCTTTCGCCCTCGCTTTATAATAAACCCCTATGACAAAACGTGAGCTTACGCGCAGGCTACACGAGAGCCTCCTTGAACAAAACGTCAAAGTGAGCAAGAGGGAACTCTACGACATAGTCTCGGAGATTTTCAAGATACTTGAGGAGAGCATACTTGAAGGGAAGAAGGTAAAGATTTCGGGTTTCGGAACCTTTACGGTCAAAACGAGAAGACCAAAAAAAGGTATGAACCTCCGTGAAATGAAGCTCATAGAGATACCAGAAAGGAAGGTCGTTCTCTTCAAACCGAGCAGGCTCTTTGTAAAGTCGTGAGGAAGGTGGTGGTTCTGTTCGGTCTTTCCGGAAGCGGGAAGAGCTTTATCGGCTCCATCTTGCGCGAGCTCGGATACGAGCACATAAGGAGTGACGAGATAAGGAAGGAACTCGCCCGCATACCCCTCACCCAAAGCGCAAAAGCACCCTTCGGGAAGGGTATATACACCCAAGAGATGACAAAGCGCGTATACGAAGAGCTCATAAGGAGGGCAAAACGCGCCCTCTCGGAAGGAAAGAGCGTAGTCCTTGATGCGACCTTCTTAAGAAGGTGGCAAAGGAAGCTCGCAAAGGAGCACTTCCCCGACGCCCTTTTCATACTCGTAAAGGCGAGCGACGAGACGATAAGGAAGAGGCTTTCTGAAAGGAAGGACATCTCCGACGCGGATATAAGCGTTTACGAAAAGCAAAAGGAGATATTTGAGGAGCCGAGCGACGTTGAGCACGTAGTTCTAAACACGGAAAAGGAGCGGGAGGAGATAAAGAAGGAACTCCTAAGTATACTCGGTTCGTGAGATGAGTTGCTCTTCGGGGTTTTTGGGAGAAAAGGTTCTCTTTCCCCTATGGAAGGGGATTCGCCCCCTTTTTTCGGGTTTGCTCGGTGTTGAAGTAATCGGGAGGGAGAATATACCGGAGGGTCCTTGCATCGTCGCTTCAAACCACAGGAGTCATCTTGACCCTCCCGTCCTTAACGCGGTGTTTCCCGAACCCCTTTACTTCCTCGCAAAGGAGGAGCTATTTCGCCCTCCCTTGGGTTGGCTCATAAGGAATCTGAGGGCGCTCCCGGTGAGGAAGAGCGCGGGAGACCTTTCGGTTCTTGAGGAGTGTCTCCGTATACTGGGTTCCGGTTGTAAGGTCTGTATCTTTCCCGAGGGCAGGCGCGTTGAGAGGGGGAGCTTCGGGAGACCGAAGCCGGGGGTCGGGTTTCTCGCTATAAGGAGCGGGTATCCGGTTCTCCCCGTCTACGTGCACGGAACCGATGAGATTCTTCCGGTGGGAAGCGCTTTCCCGAGACCGAAGAGGGGGGTAAAAGTGGTGATAGGGAAGCCC
>JAADEK010000092.1 GCA_013153455.1 Aquificota bacterium | reverse complement strand
GAAAGGATTATCTTTACCGGGAAAACACCGCCCTCGCTGAGCGCCTTCAGGCGCTTCAGAGCCTTGAGAACCTCGTCTTTTTCTACGAGAACCTCCGCTACGAACTCCTCGGGTATAACGCTCATATAATCGGGAAACTCTCCCTCAAGGAGGCGAACCGCGAGCTTCCACTCCTCGGTCGTGAAGTAGCCGAAGGATTCGTCGGGACTTTTGTGAACCTTTACGTCCTCAATGCCCGTTAGGAGTTTCTTGAGGACTTTTAAGCTCTTTCTCGGAAGGAGTAGCTCCTCGGAAAACTCGCCGTGCGGTTCGTAGAGGGCGAGCCTGTGCCCGTCCGAACCGACGAAGTGAACCCTGTCCTCGTATCCCCTCATATACATACCCTGCAGGGCTGGGTTTGTGTCTTCCTTTGATATCGCATACTCAACCTTGTCTATTCCGTTCAGGATAAGTGTCCCGGGGAGGGATTGCTCACCCTCCTCAAAGGGCGGAAACTCGGGGAAGTCTTCGGGAGGAACGGTCGGGAGCTTGTAGACGCTCCTTCCGCCCTCAACGACGAGCTTCTCCCCTTCGGTGTAAAGCACGACGTAAGCGGAGGAAAGATTTCTTACGATATCGTAGAGCTTTTGGGAATGGACGCAGACCTGTCCCTCTTGCTGAACTTCCGCCTTCAGAAAGACGAGGAGGTAGTTCTCAAGGTCGGTCGCTTTTACCGTGAGCTTTTCCTCCCCCGCACCCAGGAGGAAGTTGGCTAAGATAGGGAGGGCTGCCTTCTTTTCGGTGCTTTCCTTTGCTTTTTTGAGCGCCTCTTCCAGCTCCTCCCTGTCCACCTTTACCTTCATGTTGAAGAATAGTATAACATCTTACGGAAACAAGGGGGTCTGAAATAGTCCCTCGTCCTCCTCCCATCCCATCATCACGTTGGCGTTCTGAACCGCTTGGAGCGACGCTCCCTTGCCGAGGTTGTCTATAGCGCTTATTATCACGTATGTTTCCGTTCTTCGGTCGTAGTAGGGGTATACGAAGCAGTAGTTTGTCCCGAGAACCCACTTCGTGTGCGGGGGGCGCTCTAAAACCTTGACGAAAATCTCGTCCTTGTATGTTTCACGAAAGAGTTCAAGGACGTCAACCTTGGGAGCCTTTAGGTATATCGTTGAGAGCATACCGCGGGACGTCGGGACTACCGTGGGTGTGAACCGAATTTTTATATCCCTGTTTGTGAGTCTCCTTATCGCGTCCTCCATCTCCGGGACGTGCCTGTGCTTCTCAACGCTGTAAGAAAAGAAGTTCTCGCTCATCTCGGGAAAGTGAAACTCCTGACGGGGTGTTCTTCCCGCCCCGCTTACACCCGAAAGGGCGTGAACGATTACCTCGTATAGCCCGAGCCCGAACTTCAGAAAGGGGTAAAGCCCCAGAAGCGTCGCGGTGGGATAACAACCGGGGTTTGCGACCAAACGCGCCCCTTTTATCTTCTCGCGAAAGAGCTCCGTAAGTCCGTATACCGCTTCCCTCAGAAGTTCCGGGTGTTTGTGCGAAAAGCGGTAAAACTCCTCGTAAGCGCCCTCCTCGCTTATCCTGTATGCGCCAGAAAGGTCTACAACCCTCTTTCCGCTTTCAAGGAGTAAAGGGACGAGTTCGTGGGACGCCTCGTGGGGAAGGCATAAAAAGGCGAGCTCGTAGTCTTGGGTGGGTTCATCAACGAGCCTGAGCTCGGAGATGTATGAGGGCAGGAGATGCGGAAAGACTTCCGAGAGCTTCTTTCCCGCGTGGGACCTTGAGACGAGGTTCGTAATTTCAAGGCGGGGGTGGTTGATGAGGGCGCGGATTAGCTCCGAGGCGGTATAACCGCTCGCCCCGAAGACCGCGACCCTTAACGTTTGCTCCATCTGTATTTAGCTCTTGCACCCATTTGACCGTATTTCTTGCGTTCCTTCTTCCTCGCGTCACGCGTAAGGAGTCCCGCTTTCTTTAGCGTAGGTCTCAGCTCCGGGTTATACTCAACGAGCGCCCTCGCGACGCCATACATTATCGCCTCCGCTTGAGCGGAGACACCACCGCCTTTTACGGTCGCGTATATCCCGAACTTTCCTTCTTGTCCGGTGAGTTTGAAGGGGTGCATTATCTTGTTGAGAAGCGTCTCCCTCTGGACGTAGTCCTTAAGTTCGTATTCTTTCTTCGTCCTGTCGGAGCGGACGATGAACGTCCCGGGGTGGTCCCTCAGGAGCCATACCCTCGCGACCGCTTCCTTCCTCTTTCCGGTAGCGTAGTATGAGTTTTCGGGCGTTATCTTGAAGTTCTTCAGCTTTTGAATCATGCCTTCACCTCCAGAGGTTGGGGATTTTGAGCTTTGTGGGGGTGTTCGGGTCCCCTGTAGACCTTTAGCTTCTTTAGCATCCTGTGCCCGAGCCTGTTTTTGGGTAGCATGCGCTTTACCGCGAGTCTTATAACCTCTTCGGGTTTGTTCTCAAGCATCCAGCGGAGCGTCCTCTCTTTCAGTCCTCCGGGATACCTGCTGTGCCAGTAATACTTCTTTTGGTCAAGCTTTTTACCCGTTACCCTTATCTTTTCCGCGTTTATGACGATAACGAAATCCCCGCAATCAACGTCTGGCTGATAGTAAGGTTTGTGCTTTCCCCTGAGTATCTTCGCTATCTCGCTTGCGAGCCTTCCGAGGGTCTTCCCGCTCGCGTCAACGACCCACCACTTCCTCTCAACTTGGTCGGGCTTCACCCTGTAGGTCTTCATTCCTTCACCTCTTTCGCGTTTGTGGCGAATTAGTAATTATACTACCTCCTTTCTTTTAAAACAAGAAAAGACCGCCTTGCGGTAATTAAAATTTTATGTAATAATTGAGAATTCTAATCTCGGGAGGAAACGCGATGAGCGGTGAACTGCTTCGTAAGGTAGAAGAGAGATACCTCCAAAAAAAGGACTACCCCGACTTTCGGGTCGGATATACCGTGAGGGTCTACTACAGGATAAAGGAAGGGGACAAGGAGAGGGTTCAGCCCTTTGAGGGTGTTGTGATAAGGATAAAGGGAAGCGGTGCGGGAAAGACCTTTACGGTGAGGCGCGAGTCCTTCGGCGTCGGGATAGAAAGGACGTTTCCCTTCTATAGCCCCAACATAGAAAAGATTGAGGTTGTGAAGATAGGTAAGGTAAGGAGGGCGAAGCTTTACTTCCTCAGGGAACTAAAGGGTAAGGAAGCGGAAAGGAAGATAAGGGAGATAAAGTCTTGGGAATACGAGGCTATGCAAAAGAGGAAAGCAAAGGCGAAGCAAGAGAAGCAGGAGGAAAATGCTTGAGTTTGAGCTTGAGTTCTGGGAGAGGGGACTGCTTGTCGCGGGCGTTGACGAGGCGGGAAGGGGTCCCTTGGCGGGTCCCGTCGTCGCGTGCGCGGTAATCTTACCTCCTTTCACGGAGCCTTTCATAGACGGGGACTCAAAGAAGCTCTCACCCTCCGAAAGGGAAGAAGCTTACGAGGAGATAAAGAGGAGGGCTTTGGCTGTAGGGACCGCGGTCGTTGACAGCGTCCTCATAGACCGCCTCAACATCTTGAGAGCTACGAAGGTCGCTATGATAAGGGCGCTTGAGGACCTAAAGCACAGATACGACGTCGTCATCAGCGACTACGTTAAGCTTGAGGTCAAAAACTGCGTCGCGATACCGAAGGGGGACGAGAGGAGTTTGTCTTGTGCTTGTGCTTCAATCGTTGCGAAGGTCTTGAGGGACCGTATAATGGACGTCTACGGGCGTATATACCCGGAGTTCGGCTTTTCCTCAAACAAGGGCTACCCCACGCGCGAGCACATTGAGCGCCTAAAGAAGGGGGAGAAGACGGACATACACCGCATGAGCTTCTCACCCCTTAAGGGGAAGTTGTTCTGAGTATGGAAAGTAGGGGGGTAGTTCTCGCTTACGTCCTCTTTGCTATGTCTGTCGCTTTTTCACTCCTTTCGGTTCAACTGCTTCGCGGTAAACAAATCCACGTATCCGGTGCGGGAGCCCTTGATAGGTTTCTCCTTATTGAGGAAGCCCTGAGCGTCGGTAGGGTGGCGATATCAAACGCGGTCAGGATTACCTCCCCTCTGATGCTAAGGAGCGTTAAGCTACCCTACGAGATGAGTATGGAAGTGGGACCGAGGAGGTATAAAGTTCGTCTTGAGGCTGAGGACGGGAGACTGCCCGTGAGGTATCCCTCATTTAAACCTCTCTTTCTAAAGAGACTACTCTTGGGTCTAGGTTTTACGGAGGAAGAGGCGAGAATCGTATCGGATTCACTCGCGGACTTCCAAGACCCCGACGAGTTAAGGCGTCCGAACGGGGCGGAAAGCGACTACTATAGAAAGCTCGGGTATAACGCGCCCAACAAACCCCTTCGCTCACTTCAGGAAATCGTATGGGTGAGGGGTATTGATTACGAAATGTATAAAAAGATAAGCGATTTTGTGTCGGTCTACACGGGGAACGTAAACGTAAACTTCGCACCTGAGGAGGTCTTAAAAGCCCTCGGTTTTTCCGACGATGAAGTAAGACTACTCTTGAGAGCGCGTCAAAGGGGTGCTATCACCTTCTCACTGCTGAGGCAGATACTCGGAAACAGGTTCAATATCTTAATAAATTACTTGAGCCTCGTCCCTACACCTTCGCTCTACAGGTTAAAGGTTGAGGAGGAAAGAACGGGGGAGAGATTCACCCTAATAATTGACCAAAACGGTGAGGTCGTTGATGCGCTTTGGTATTAGGGGATTTACGCTCGCGGAGCTCGTTATAGCCTTGCTCATAGCGAGCTTTATATTTCTGGGTTTTGGCTCGGTTTTGTTCCTCCTAATACGCTCGGAAGAGCGTCTTGACGAAAGAAGTGAGGAGGTTAGTTTTTACGAGTTTATAGTTGCCCTTCAAAGGGGTCTCGTTTGCGCAAAGGAGCTAAAGCTGGAAGACCTTCCGGAGGGGAAACGTTTAGAGTTTCTTTCAAATTACGCCTTCTCCGCCCCGTTCGTAAAGATTCAAATTCTTATAAATAATAAAGATATTATCTATAGGGAAATGAACCCCTACGGGGTTGAGGTTTTATTTGAAAAGGCATTTAAGGTTTCTTGTGATGTAAATAGGGAGGTAGATTTTATAAAACTTTCCTGCGGTAGAAGGGATTTTTTCTTCAGGGTTTGTGAGGGAAAAAGGATGAGAGGTCTATTTTTCGGGAAATAGGAAAGGAAACTCCTCAACGTAAACAAAGCGCCAGCCCTTATTTCTCCCGAAGGTTCCCGCGGGTGTAAGGACGCAGGCGCGGTACGTAAGCCCTTCGTATACCTTCTCGTAGCATATCTCCGGGTTCAAATGCGAGAGATTCGGGTTTTTTCTGTACGAGTTTAATACCTTTCCCCTCCTTTGCTTTTCCGCCATGAATATTTTGCTTGCGCGTGAAATCCGGTTCAGAACATCATCCCTTCCCGATATACTCCCCGTGATTCCCGAGATACTCCAAAGGACTACCGAAATCGCGAGAACCGCGAGGGTGAAGCTCACGATGACCTCTATGAGCGTAAACCCGCGCACCTCACTATTTTAAAATAACGGTATGGACATCAAAGTCATCAAGGGGAGTATACTTGAGGTTGATGCGGACGTTATTGTGAACCCCGCAAACAGTAAGGGTGTGATGGGCGGGGGTGTGGCGGGTGTGATAAGGCGTTTCGGTGGGGAGGAGATAGAGAGGGAAGCTATGAGTAAGGCTCCTATACCCGTAGGGGAGGCGGTTCTCACCCGCGCGGGAAGGCTGAATTTCAAGGGAGTCATACACGCGCCGACGATGGAGGAGCCCGCGATGCCCTCTTCGGAGGAGAAGGTGAGGAAGGCGGTTCGCGCAGCGCTCACCCTCGCGGACAGGGAGGGGTTCAAAGTCATAGCCTTCCCGGGTATGGGGACCGGTGTGGGCGGTGTTCCGAAGGACGTCGCGGCGAGGGCTATGGTTGAGGAGATAAGGAGCTTTGAGCCGAGCTCGCTTGAGAAGGTCATACTCGTTGATGTGGACGAGGAGATGGTGAGGGCTTGGGAAAGGGCGCTCGGTCTATAGACCGAGGACGTCAAACATCGTGTAAAAGCCCGGCTCCTTTCCCTTTATCCACTTCGCAGCCTCAAGGGCACCCTTTGCGAAGGTGTCGCGTGAGGTTGCCCTGTGGGTAAGCTCAAGCCTCTCTCCGAACCCGAGGAAAAATACGGTGTGGTCCCCGACCACATCACCCCCGCGGAGGGCAAACACACCGACCTCGTCCTCTTGCCTCTTTGCTTCGCCTTGCCTGCAGTGTGTGAGCTTTTGTTTGCCCATCGCGTCGGAGATTATGCGGGCGAGTTTTAGGGCGGTTCCGCTCGGGGCGTCCTTCTTGAAGCGGTGGTGTATCTCCGCTATCTCGGGGTCAAAGTTTTTGTCCGAAAGGACGCGCGCGGCGAGCTCGGTGAGCTTGAAAAGGAGGTTAACCCCGAGGCTCATGTTGGGGGAAAGTAGAACCGGGGCGATGCTTGAGAGCTCCTTTATCTCCTTTACCTCTTCTTCCGTAAAGCCCGTGGTTCCTATTACTATGGGTTTTTTTTCAAGAGCTGTGAGCTTTGCGTGTGAGACAGCGGCGGTAGGGTTTCCTGAAAACTCTATAACGACGTCCGCGAGGGGCAAAACCTCCTCAAGTCTGCTCGTCAGGGGAACGCCCTTCAGACGCTCCTCACCGAGCGCCTGACCGAGGTCAAGGGAGGGGATGCAGTCCGGGTGCTCAACACCCCCGACTACTTGAAGTTCGGGGTCTTGGAGCGCGAGGCGGATTATACTCCTTCCCATCCTCCCGAGCGCCCCGCAGACCACGACCTTCGTCATCACTCCCCTCCTTCTTCCTCCCCGAAGACGAGCTGTTCAAGCTCCTTTACCGCTTGCGCGGCTTGTTCGGGGGGAACGACGGAGGGGTATATCGCCACGCGGACGCCCTCTTTGAAGAGGAATCTCGCGAGCATCTCTTGGAGTTTCTCAAGCTCTTCGGGCGTCATGTCCGTTCTTATGCTTTCTTCTACGTCCCTGTCGGTCACAAAGAAGCCAACGAGCGCAAAGGGAACCGCTACGTATTTTTTCTCTTCCATGATAACCTCCTTAAGTTTAATCATACAGTTTAACACCCCGAAGGGGTCATTATTCTTCTTATGAAGAAAAGGATAGTGAGTAAGAACGTGATGAGGAGCGATAGGCTACCGCCCGGTCAGAAGTGGATAAAGGCTCCCGTCGTTTACGACATCGTTGACGAGGTTCCGGACTGGGACATGAGCTCTTACCGTTTTCGTGTGTGGGGTGAGGTTAAAAAACCGCTTGAGTTTAGCTACGAGGAGCTTTTATCGCTTGAGAGCGTTGAGCTGGTTGCGGACTTTCACTGTGTCACGCGCTGGAGCGTCAGGGAGGTCGTTTGGGAGGGTGTTCAGACGAGGTATTTACTTGAGCTTGCGGGTCTGAAGGAGGGGGCGCGTTTTGTCCTTGTTCATTGTCTTGAGGGATACACCGCGAGTATGCCCGTTGAGTTTTTGCTTGAGGAAGATTCCATCCTCGCTTACAAGATGTTCGGAAAGACGCTACCAAAGAGGCACGGCTATCCTCTTCGTCTCGTGGTCCCGAGTCTATACGCTTGGAAGAGCGCTAAATACGTGTGGGGTATAGAGGTTCTCAGGGAATACGTCCCGGGTTTTTGGGAGCTGAGGGGATACCACCCGGTCGGGGACCCTTGGAGGGAGGAGCGCTTTTGGGGCGGTTAGAGTTCTTCCTCGGTGAGGATTTTTACGTTCGGGTTTAGGGCGAGGACTTGCTCCGTGAAGATTCCCGTCGCTCTGGCGAGCTCTTCCTCGCTCTTTTCCGAGGGGTATACCTTCGCGTCGCACTTGGCACAGCTCGGGGACTTTGATTTTAGAACAGCAAGCTCTACACGCCCGATTTTCTTTAGGAACTCCCGTGAGCGTTTCCTTAGCTCCTCGGTGAGGTCTTTCCCGTCGTCCTCCTTCAGGAGTTTTAGTTTGTCCTTTTGGGGGACGAGCTTGAGTCTCGGTCGCGGAACGGGTAGGTTAAGGAGGTCAACCTCGGGACACACGGGTATGATTTGGTAGTCTTTTAGTTTCTTGAGGTCAAGCGGGGGGAGGGGTTTTGCGTCATACCTGCAGTTGTAGCCGAGGAGACACTTGCTTACTATGGCTTTCTTCTTCATCGGAGCATCATGTGGGCTATGAGGCGTCTTATTAGGGCTTGGGAGCCGAGGCGTCTTCTTAGGAAGTTTTCAAGGTATTTTATGGGTATCAGGTTCTGGGGTGCTCTTTTGTCGTTGAACTCGGTTGACGCAAAGTGCGGGAGGAGACGCGCGGTTATGTCCGCTATCTTGCGGGCTTTTTCTAAGCCTATGCCCGCGGGGACTTCAAGTCTTGCGAGGCTCGTTATACCGTCCGAGTTGTTTAGTTTCACATACCACGTGAGTTTATCAAATACCTCGGTGTCCTTTCCTTCTTGGGACCGGGAGTGTATGAGGACGATTGGTGTTCTTTGGAAGGGCTTTAGGTGGCGGAGGACGGGTATGTGCTCGGGGTAGACGTAGAGTTTGCGGTGCTTTTTGACGTATCCGATGAAGGGAAGGGTTTGGTTTTTTGCTACGCGGTGGAGTGTTCCGTCCGTGATGAGCAGGTGGACGCTTTCCAGAGCCATGAGGGCTATCTTTTGCTCAAGTTCTGACATAAGCTCGTTCACGTAAGGGGAGAGTTCCTTGTTTGTTTTTTGGACTTTGAACTCTATGACCCCCGACGGGGAGGGGAAGCGTAGCGTAAGCTCCGAAACAGAGAGCATGTCCCTGAGGAGCAGGTAGCGCTCAACCGCGTAGAACCTGAGGGATTCGTCAAGGGCGTTGGGCTTTCCGTAGGTAAGTATCAGGGCGCCCGCACCTATTGAGACGAAGGCTCCCTCAACGATTAGGGACTCGCTCGGGTCTTCTATGTATACGATGTTTTCGGTTCTTCTCACGCCGTCAACGAACCCTACCTTTATACCTATCAAATCCTTCTCGGATACGGAGGGGGTTATGGGTCTCCAGTTGCTCGTCTCAACGTTTACGTCACCTATCTCCGCGGACTCTTCAAGCACGTGATTATCAAGCGATATGAGCGTCCAACTATCAAATGAAACCTTAAATCGTCCCCAAGAGGACATCTTTTCCTCCTACAAATCTAATTTAATTCTTAAAATTTTAACTTTATGGGAGAAAGAAAGTATACCTTTGATGAACTTGTGAGGGTTATGGAGAGGCTCAGGCGTGAGTGTCCGTGGGACAGGGAGCAAACGCACGAGAGCTTAAAGAAGTATCTCATAGAGGAAGCTTACGAGGTTCTTGACGCTATAGATGAGAAAGATGACGAAAAATTGAGGGAAGAGTTGGGTGATTTGCTCCTTCAGGTGGTTTTCCATTCGCAGATAGCGAAGGAAAGGAATGCCTTCCGTATAGAGGACGTAATAGACGGGCTTGTTAAGAAGCTCATAGAGAGGCACCCGCACGTTTTCGGGAACGAGAAGCCGGAGAACGTTCTGAAGAACTGGGAAAAGAAGAAAATGGAAAAGAGGGAGAGTATATTTGAGGGTATACCTAAGCACCTGCCCGCTCTCATGCGCTCACAAAAGCTTCAGGACAGGGCTTCACAGGTCGGTTTTGATTTCAGGAGCGTTGATGAGGTCTTCGGGAAGATAGAGGAGGAGCTCGGGGAGCTAAAACAAGCCATGCGCTCCGGGAACAAAGAGGAGCTGAAGCACGAGATAGGGGACATACTTACCGCGGTCGTTGAGCTCGCGAGGTTCCTCGGGGTTGACGCGGAGGAGGCTCTTCAGGAAGCAAACGAGCGCTTCATAAGGCGCTTTTCTTACGTAGAGAAACGCGCAAAGGAGGAGGGAAGAAAGCTTGAGGAGATGAGTCTTGAGGAGATGGACAGGCTGTGGGAGGAAGCAAAGAGGTCAGAGACGAAGGAGAGCGGAAAGGGTTCTTAGGCGCTCCCTTCCCACGGGTTCCTCTTCAAGCATCGGAATCGTTATTACTTTCTTGTTCGGGAACGCTTCGCGTATTTCTTTTATGTATTTATCTTGTTGTTTTGCGAGCTTTTCAAGATAGGGGTCGTTTGAGCTTTTAGGGAGAACCTTGTTTACGATTAGGGTGTTTACCTTTATACCGAAGTGTTGGAGGCTGTGAAGGAGCCGTTTCGTCTCAAGGAGGGAGAGCTTGTCGGGCGTAAGAACGGGGAGAAACGCGGAGCGCTCCCTTACTATCTTTGCGAATTTTTCAAAGCGCTCGTTTCTCTCTTTTAGAACCTTAAGGGCTTGTTCGTGTTTTTTGCTCTTTGCGTATGAGCGGAGCTTTTCTATCTTTTCTTTTATATTTATTACCTCCGTAAGGAGGTCACCTATATTTTTTACCGTCTTAAGAAGTCCGAGTGTGTGTCCCGTGGGGGCTGTGTCAACGACTACGTTCTCGTAGAGCCCGTTGTTTTGGGTGAGTTCCCTCGTGAGGGCTTCAAAGATTAGGACGTCCTCTATGCCGGGGCTTTCTTCAAGCGAGCGAACGAGGGACTCCATACGTCTGAGGGCTTCTTGGCTCAGGAAAGCGGAGGAAAGCGCGAGGAGCTTCCTTTTGTAGCTCTCCATCTCAGCTCGGGGGTCAAGTTGTTTTAGGGTTATGTGTTCGGGAGGGTCCGGAAGGGCGTCCGCGAGGGAGTGGGCTGGGTCTGTGGATAGGAGAAGCACGGGGGGAGGAAGGCGAAGGGCGAGGGCGCACGCGAGCGTAGTCTTACCTACTCCTCCCTTTCCTCCGAGGAAAAATACCCTCATGAGCGGTGAAGGGACAATATGTAGGGGAGGTAGTCCCGTATGCCTTCCTCAAGGGAAAACTCAGGCTCATACCCGAGTTGCTCTCTTGCGCGCGTTAGGTCCGCTTCCGTGTGCTCTTGATAAAAGTCGTAGGGGCAATCAAAGTATTCGGGCTCGTATGAGGTTCCGAGTTCTTTGTTTAGTATCTTTACGATTTCGTTGAAGCTCCTCGCCCTTCCCGTCCCGACGTTGAATATCCCGCTTACGTCCTTCTCAAGAGCCAAAAGGTTAGCCTTCAGGACGTCCTTCACGTATACGAAATCCCTCTTTTGCTCTCCCCACTTGAAGAGCCTCGGTTTTTCTCCTTTTATCATCTTCACCGCGAGCTGGTATACCATACTCGCGGTCTTTCCTTTGAACTCCTCGCGGGGTCCGTAGACGTTGAAGTAGCGAAGTCCCACTATACGCATACCCGGATGTTTCTTCATGAAGTTCAGAGCTATACGGTCCATGGCGAGTTTTGAAAAGCCGTATACGTTCGCGGGAACTAGCCCTTTATCTTCGCGCATGGGCGGTGCGGTTTTTCCGTATACACCCGCGGAGGAGGCGTATACGACCTTTGCGTCCCAGCGTTTTGCGAGGTTCAAAAGCTCACGAAACGCGTCAGCGTTCGTCCTCATCATAAGGAATTGGTCCTCAACGGTTGTGTCCGTAATCGCTGCTTGGTGGAACACAACGTCAAACCGAAAGTTATCCCTAAGGTAGCGAAGACACTCGGGGTCCGTTATGTCGCAGGTTATGACCTCTCCCCGGAAGTCTATTAAGTTCTTGAAGTGTCCCGAGGAGAAGTTGTCAAGGACGTAAATCTCCGCGCTTTTGTATTTCTCCTGCAGGGCGTGCGCGAGGTTTGAACCTATAAAGCCCGCACCGCCCGTAATCAGCACGCGCATTTTAATAAGTTTAGACTATACGAAGCCTTGAGAGGTAATTGAGGGTTTGTTTTTC
>JAADEK010000099.1 GCA_013153455.1 Aquificota bacterium | reverse complement strand
GTTGAGGATAACCTCGGGAAGCGCTCCGTATACGTATACGAAAATGGGTCCTTGACGCCCGTTTTGAAGCTCGTAAACGCGAGCAGGGCTATGTTCCTTGACGAGGACAACATCATCATAGCCACGATAGCGAACGAGATATGGCTTTACAACATCAAAGAGAAGAAGACGAAATACAAATACCTCGTTTTCAGGTTTGTCTTTTCGGACTTTGACCTTAACAACGACAGGACGCTCGTCGCTTGGGGTGATGAGTCTGGAAAGGTTTTCTTCATTGACCCTTGGAGCGGTAGGGTTCTTGGTGTGGGAACCGAGGGGAACAAAGATAAGATATTCAAGCTCAGTTTTGCGGAGAATCGCGTAATCGTCGGCGGGAGGGACAAAAAGGCTGTAATCTTCAACCTCAAGGAAAAGATAACCGAAAGGAAGGAATGGAAGGAAAAGCTTGACGCTCCCTCACTTCTAAAGGACGTAAAGACGAAGTTCATAAACAGGAAACTTGACTTTATAGTTCTTCCGGAGAGGGTTTACGAGACGGACTTTATGGTCTTCGCGGTCGGTATATCGCCCGGTGAGAGATGGGCGGTGTTTACATACGACGAGGACGGGAACCTCGCTCTGGTTTCACCCCAAAGCCCGGACAGGAAGGAGATGGGGGTAGGTTGTTTCGTGAACGCGGTTGAATTCATTGATGACCGGAGGTTGCTCGTCGGTTGCATAGACGGAAATTTAAAATTAGTGGAGGTGGAAAGATGAATATATCAAGCGTGGTTGTCAGATGTAAGCCCGAAGACCTGAGCGAGGTTCTCCAAAGCCTTGAAGATAGCGGTATGTGTGAGGTTTACTTTCACGACGAGAGCGGGAAGATAGTCGTCGTGATAGAGGCGGAGGACATAAAGGAAGAGGTCTTCAAGATGAAGGCTATCCAGAGCCTCCCGAAGGTTCTCTCCGCGGAGCTTATATTCTCCTACAGCGACGAGTGGGCAAAAGCGAAGGATTACCTTGACAAGAACGCGGACCGCGTTCCGGAGATACTCAACGACGACAAGGTAAAGGCGGAAGACATAAAATACGGCGGAAGGGTGCCCAAGTGGGTCTGACCCCCTTTTTTATCACCATTTTGGAGTTTTTCATGAAAAACTTGACATCTTGTAAATAAACGTTTACTTTCAAAAGTAGGAGGGGTGTAAGATGCAAGTAGGCTGGTTGGAAGTCACGGTCGCGACCTTGTTCCTGACGCTCGTTTTGGGTGCCATTTGGACGCGGGGTCGCAACTGGCTTGACCCCGAGTTTTGGAAGCGCTACGCCATCATAGGCTCCTCTGTTATGTTCATCGCGCTTATAATCCTCACCTTTGACACGCTATCAAAGACGAAGATAGGCTCCGAGCGCGTCCCATCCCCTACGGTAATCAACTACAAGATTGACTACAAATACGACCCCGAAAAGGGTTACTACAGACCCGTCATAGGACCAGAGAAGGAACTCCTCTTCGGCAAGGAATACACCGAAGAGGAAGCGATGGCTCTCATCACTAAGGGTAAGCTCGTTATCCAAAGCCGCGCGTGCATGGACTGCCACACGCTTCTCGGAAACGGCGCTTACTACGCTCCTGACCTCACCAAGTCGTGGCTTGACCCCAAGTGGGAGAAGATAATGGTTCCCGCAACCCAATCAAAGACGAAAGAGGAAGCCATGGTTAAGTTCCTGATGTATCCCGACAAATACGCGACTTGGACCAGGCGTATGCCCAACCTTGACCTTGACGAGGAAGAAGCCAAAGCGGTTGTCGCTTTCCTCAAGTGGATGGCGACGATTAACACGAACGGATTCC
Source organism: Aquificota bacterium (assembly GCA_013153455.1). Lineage (GTDB taxonomy): Bacteria > Aquificota > Aquificia > Aquificales > Aquificaceae > Aquifex. Next base: position 10,106 of record JAADEK010000099.1, on the reverse strand, counting down.
CCGACCACTTTGGTGAGTCAAAACTCGTGAAGTTCTAATAAAGGAGGTGTAGGTGATGGAGAGGATTTTAACCAAGTTCTGGGGGGACATTTCAAACCTCCCCGAGGCTAAGAAGATAGCCTTGATGTATTGGACTGTCGCGATAGTCCTATTCGGTGCACAGCTACTGTTCGGGCTCATCGCGGCATACCAGTATATCAACCCCGACTTCCTTTACAGCGTCCTTCCCTTCAACATAACGAGGATGCTCCACATCAACGCAATGGTCGTCTGGCTCATAATGGGCTTCATAGGCGGTATATACTGGCTACTCCCCGATGAAACGGGACACGACGTCGTTGGTGCAAAGCTCGGGAGGATAGGCTTTTACCTCCTAACGGGTGCGGTAGCTATAGTAGTTCTCGTATACCTCCTCATCCAAACGGGTAAGGGCAACTTCTTCACGATGTGGTTTATAAACGAGGGAAGGGAATACATAGAAGCGCCGAGATGGGCTGACTGGGGTATCGTCGCGGTAATGGGTATCATATACTTCAACGTTCTCGCTACCGTTTTAAAGGCTAAGAAGGTAACGGGACTTCTCGGGGTTTTGCTCGTTGACCTCGTAGCTCTCGCAGGTCTCTACCTTGCGGGAATGTTCTTCACCCCTAATATCACCGTTGACCAGTTTTGGTGGTGGTGGGTTGTTCACCTCTGGGTTGAGGCAACGTGGGAAGTTCTCGTCGGTGTCCTTATGGGATGGGCACTTATGCACGTTCTCCACACCCCGAGGAGAATCATAGAGGGATGGCTTTATCTTGAAGTTCTCCTCGTTTTCGGAACGGGTATCTTGGGACTCGGGCACCACTACTACTGGATTGGAACGCCCGAATACTGGCTCGGTATAGGCGGATTCTTCTCATCGCTTGAACCACTTCCGCTCGTTGCTATGATTGTTCACGCTGTTTACGACGCGGGTGTTCACAAACTCCAAACCGTCAACAGACCCGCACTCTTCTTCATATTCCTCCAAGCTTTCGGTAACTTCTTCGGCGCGGGTGTTTGGGGATTTATGCACACACTTCCCCAGATTAACCTCTACTCGCACGGGACCCAAATGGCAGCATCACACGGTCACCTCGCTTTCTTCGGTGCGTATGTAGCTACGAACCTCGTCCTCATGTATATAGCTCTCCAATACATCAGGGCACCGCAGGGTCCGATACTTGACAGCAAAACGTGGAAGATAGCTTACGTGGGAATGATAGTATCAATGGTAGGTATGGTCGGAGCACTGCTCGTCGCAGGATTCGCGCAAACCTTCTTTGAAAGGGCTGTGGGCGGTGCTACGTGGCAGGACTACATCGTCACGCAAATGCACCCCTGGGTCAAGATACCCATGTACTGGAGACTCGGATTCGGTATACTATTCTTCCTCTTCTACTTCGTCCTCGTGTATGATATGCTAACGATAGGTAAGAAAAAGGCTACGGAAGTGGAGGTAAAGCCCGCATGATGAAGGACCCTTACGAAATCGTTTGGGTTCTCGCCGCCGGCTTCTTTTACATCCTCTTTGCCGGCGGTTACGCCCTCTCTTATACCATCTACAAAATGAACAAAAATCCCCTCTACAAACAGCTCGCCATAGGTTTCCTCATCGGTATGCTTTACTGCGCTTACATCCTCATGACAAACGGCATATTTGACCCATTCTGGAAGTGGTTACTCGGGTTTGCTACGCTCGCCTACATAGCCATACCCTTCGGTATGTGGAAGGTCGTCATAAAGATACACCAGCACGAGCAAGAGCTAAAGAGAAAGAGGGAAACTCAGTAGTTCCCTTTCCCACCTGTAAAAATCTTCCGAAAAGAGTTTTACCCTTTTCTTTTTAAACTCCCTTCTTGAGAAGAGAACCTTGTAGTCGGGAAGGGAAAGCTCCTCCGAAACCCTTTTACAAAGCTCCGTAACCTCTTCTCTCTTTTTTGCGTGAATCATAGCAAAGAGGTTATACTTCCAGTGTTCGTTCGTCGTCCTCTCGTAGCAGTGTGAGACCGCGCGAAATCCCGCGAGATACTTCCCCGCTTCCTCAACCCTATCGGGGGGAACCGCCCAAACGCTCATCCCGTTTGCACCAAAGCCCGCCCTCCTGTGATACAAAATAGCGGAGAACCTTCTCATTACGCCCTTTTCCTTTAAAGCCCTCAGCGTCTCAAGGACTTCCTTCTCGGATGCTCCGAGGTTCTTCCCTACCTCAAGAAACGGTCTTTCAACGAGAGGGAGGTCCTCTTGGGTCTCCCTTATCACCGCCTTTTCAAAGTCTGTTAAAAATACCCCCTCGTTTTTTTCCTCCTTCGGCTGGGGTATCTCCTTTTCCCTCTCAAAGACGGAGGAGAAATCAAGCCGAACGCCTATCTTAAACGTCCTTTTTGTCCTCAGAACCGCATACTTTTTTACACCGGTGCGGAGGGCTATGAGTTCAACCGCGTCTTCAAGCGTAAGCGTCGCATCCGGGGGAACAGCGAGCGTAAACCAAAGGTTAAACTCGTCCTCCCTCTCGTAGTTATGACTCACGCCCGGACACGCGCTCACAAAATTCGCCACCTCCTCAAGACGGGAAGGCTCTACCTTGAAAGCAATAAGGGCGCTGTCGTATCCCGCCTTCTTTGTGTCGTATATGGGGGAAATCTGTCTTATTATCTTTTCATCCTTCAGTTTTTGGAGTTGTTTTATTACCTCCCCCTCGGAGGTTCCGAGTCGGAAAGCTATGTAAGAGAAAGGACGTTCAGTGAGGGGAATATCCTCCTGAACTATCTTCAGTAACTCCATGAAAACCTACCTCCCCGAACGTTTCGTTAAATCGTTTTAAAAAATCGTGCAGTTCAACCACCCTCCCCACGACCATTACCGCGGGCGGGTGAACCTCGGGAGGGTTTTGTGATACCTCCCTTAGATTTGATATTACCACCTTTTGCTCGGGGGTTGTCCCTTTCTCTATAAAAGCTACGGGCTCAAAGGGGTTTCTCCCCGCGTCTATAAGCTCCTTTGCTATTTTCTGGCGGTTCTTTACACCCATGAGAACCACGAGGGTGTCAACGTCCTTGAACGCTTTCCAATCAACGTATTTTTGCTTTCCGACCGTTTCGTGTCCCGTCACCACCGCAAACGAGGAAGAGATTCCCCTAAAAGTCAGCGGTATACCCGCGTATTCGGGAACCGCGTAAAAGGAACTCACACCCGGAACGAACTCGTAGGGTATACCGTTCTTTTCAAGAAAGAGGGCTTCCTCCGCACCCCTCCCGAATATGAAAGGGTCACCGCCCTTTAAGCGAACGACCGTCTTGTAAATCTTGGCGTAAAAGAGGAGGAGTTTGTTTATCTCCTCTTGGGGTAGCGTGTGCTTCCCGTCCTCCTTGCCCACGTATACGAGTTTACAGTCCTTTTTTACGAGTGAGAGTATATCCTCGTTGACCAATCTATCGTAAAGGACGACGTCCGCGTTCTTTAGGAGTTTGTAGGCTTTGAGCGTAAGGAGTTCGGGGTCTCCGGGTCCAGCTCCGACGATGTAAACCTTCCCCATCTTACTCACCTCCGTAAATAAAGACGCCCGAGGGCGTGGGAACATCAATCTCCTTAAGGATTGAAAGCTCGGGAACGCTTACCTTCTTCACCTTGTTCTCAAAGTATGAGGAGACGTATACGTGGCGCGAGTCGGGTGTAAACCTGAAGTGGAGTATGCGTTTGCCGAGTTTCTCCGTCTTTACGGGTTTTTCCGTCTTTAGGTCTACGAGCGTAAAGTAGTCCTCCATGTCCCCGCTGTAATTTATCCCGAGAAGCTCCCCGCTCGGTGAGACTTGAACGAATACGGGAAGTCCCGGGAGGTCTATACTCCTCAGGTAAACCATCTTATCTATATCAACGACGTGAACCTTCCTCTCCCCGACCGCGGGTATGTATGCGAGATTCCCCTTTATGCCCCAAAAACCGAAGTGCGGAACCTTCAGGACCACCTCCTTCCCGCCTTCCGTCCTGAAACTGACCTTTTTGTATGTAAGCGTTCGGAGGTCCAAGATACCCACACCGCTCTCTCCGAAAAAGCCGACTATATACCTGTCGCGATGAAGGAAGGCATCAAAGGGCATCTTCCCCACCTTTACGCGCTTCACGAGCTTTCCGTCATCGCACCGCCTTACCTCTACGGAGTCCGCGTCCATGAGAGCGTAAACGAAAAGCTTCCCGTTTGACTTTATACCCACGTTCCTTGAACCCGTGTTTATCTCAAGGATTTTCTCAAGGGAGGGGCTAAGGACGAGGACGGTTCTCGGGGCGTAGTTCGCTATGAGAACCTTCTCACCGCAGAAGTTTATACCTATCGTGCTCTCCCCGACCCGGACTTTCTTTACGAGCTTGAGCGCCTTTGGGTCTATCTGTGAGAGCCACCCGTCCCTGCTTATGAGGTAGCCGTAATCGCGGTTGAACTTGAGCGTCGCGTGGTTAAGGTTCCCGAGGTTTTGTATCTCCTTGACGAGCTTGTCGTTCCTTATCACCGCGAGCCTGCCCGTCTCGCGCTCAACTACGAATACCTCACCGAAAGAGAGCGCAAAAAGCAGGAGTATCAGATGTAGCATAACGGGTCCTCCGCAAAGTAATCACCGAAAGCGCTGTAAGCTCTGGCGCGCGAGTTTCCGTTGCATATGTATATGTGCTCACATCCCTCACACTTTCCTTTTATCCTTCTTGGGTATTGTCTGAGGCGGGAAAGGAGTCCGTTTGAGTTCCATATTTGTGTAAAGGGTTTTTCCCTCACGTTTCCGAGCGTGTGGCGGAAGAAGGGGTCGGGTTTTACGTTCCCGCGGTGGTCTATGTTCACGAGGCGAACACCCGCTTGATTTCCTCCCCATCTCCTTAAGTTCTCGTAAAGGACGTGCGCCTTGCTCGGGTAGCGCTCAGAGAACATCTCGTAAAGGAGAACCGCGTCCGCTTCGTTGTTCCCCGTCACTACGCTTATGTCTTTGCCTTTCTCCACCCACTCAAACGCCTTTTCCAGTATAAACTTCACTATACGCCTGTAGTTTTCCTTTTCAACCGCGCTGAGTCTTTCTCCCCTTCCCGCGTGGACGAGGTGTGAGATGTAGACCTTCCGTATGCGGAGCTTTTGCGCGAGTTCAAATACGTAGGGAAGCTCGTTTTGTGTCATCTTTGTGAGCGTGAAGCGAACGCCTACGTTTATGCCTTCCTTTGTGCAAAGGGTGAGCGCCCCGAGGGAGCGCTCAAAAGCCCCCCTCATGCCCCTGAAGCGGTCGTGGACCTCCCTCGTCCCGTCAACGCTTATCCCCACGTAATCAAAGCTTTCCTTTATCAGCTTAACGTTTTCCTCGTTTATGAGGAGTCCGTTCGTTGAGAGCGATGTCTTTATACCGGCGGAGCGGAGGGCTTTCGCTATCTCGTATACGTCTTCCCTCAGGAGGGGTTCACCCCCCGAGAGTATCGCGTGTTTTACGTTGCTCTCAACGAGCTGGTCTATCAGGGAGAGGGCTTCTTTTGTGCTAAGCTCGTCCTTGTCCCTGTTTGCCCACGCGTAGCAGTGCTTACAGTATAGATTACACCTGTTCGTTAGGTTCCAAATCAGTATCACACCCCGAAAGGGGTCTTTTATCTTTCCTTCAAGAGAGTTCTTTATGTATTCGGTTACCCTAAGCATATCACCACTCCGCGGTTATTTGGCATATGCCTTCCCCCATGGCGTTGCACTTGGTTTCCGAGACCTTGACGCGCTTTTTTAGGTGCTCCTCAAGTATCCCCCCGATGAGTCCCGCTTCAAAGTGGCATATGCGCTTTCCGATGTTGGGCATGCCCGCGCACGTGATGCACTCGTCAAGAGAGACGATGAGCTTGTCTTTTTGTAGTTCCTCGGGTATGAGTATCCCTACCTTTTCGCTCTTTACGAAGTGAGCGACGTTATCAAGGAAGGTCTTCAGGTCGGTTGAGTTTAGTCTTTTTGCAAGCTCGTGCCCGAGCTGTCTTCCCGCGTTCTGCAGGAGGGCGACCGTCCCGCGATTCCCGAGCGTGTCCTCAAGATACATCTCCGTAAAGAGACGAAAGGCTCTGAATATCAGGAGGGGAACCTCCTCACCGAGCGTCGGTCTTCTTACCTTTGAGATATACTCAATCAATCCATCCATCTCTCAACGCCTCTATGAAGTATCTGAGGGCGAGCATCTCCTTGCTTGAGAGCTCTATCTTCGGCATGGCACCGGAGGTATACCCCAGAAGCTTGTGAGTCCGCTCTGGGTCCGCTATTTGCGCCAGAATCAGGGAAAGGGGTCTTTCCTTTGCGACGCGCGAAAGCGGTGGTCCGAAGGCTTCCCGCGTTGTGTGATGACAGCCCCAACACTTTTCCATGTAGACCTCGTATCCGAGTCCCGCGGGCAGAAGTGAGCGGTTTTTGAGGACGATGTTATACTTGCCCGCGGGGTGCTTTAGCCCGTAGCGTGCGACCTCCCGCGCTCTGTATGCGTCCTCAATGACGAGACCCTCACCGAGGAGTGAAAGATACGCGAGCCTCCCGTCTCCGGAAAACTCAACGTGGGTAAATGCTCCCCTCTTGAAGTTTCTTTTTTCTGTCCTCAGGCTCTTTTTGTTTATGAGTATTGCATACGACTTTTGTGTATCTACCCAGAGGTTCGGGTTCTTGAAGTGTGTCCTTACGAAAAAGCCCCTTTCTTGAAGGGGGAAGCTCTTTAGGAGCCTCCAGTTATACATCTCCCACACGCTCACGGAGCCGTCGGTGTGTCTCGTTGAGAAGTAAAACTTCCCGTCGTTGTAAAAGAAGCTCACCGCAAAGAGGTGAGGGAGGCTTTCCGTTTTTACCTCGTATACCTTCCTGAAGTCCCCGAGGGAGTAAACGACGAGCTTCTTATCCTTTCTTGAGCTTCCTATGACGAACTCCTCAAAAGGGTCTATGAAAAAATCCTCAAGGGGGGTCTCAACGCGGTAGTCCTTCCTCCCTTCTTTTGTGATTATTGATACGAGGGCTTTGTCCCTGTAGGCGACGATTAGGGCGTCTTTTGTGAAGAGTGTGTATACCGCGCTCGGGCGCCCGGGAAGCTCAACCTCGCCCAGGGGTTCCAACTTCGGGGATAAAAAGACGAGCTTCTTCGGGAGAACGCAGCCCGCGACGAGCAGGCTCTCGTCGGGCGCGAGGGCTATGTTCCTCAAATACACGCAAGCCCTTACCTTCGCGGTTGGTTTTTTTTCCCTCCAGCTGTATGAGATTACCCAACCGTCCCGAGCCGGGACGAAGAAACTCTCGTTTTTCGGTGAGAACTTCACACCGCCGTGGACGTTCCGAAAGGGAAAGCGGTCAAGGAGTCTTTCCGACTCAAGGACGTAAATCTCACCCGCTTTGTCCACCGCCACCGTGAGGTTTTTGAGTTCCTTTATCTCGTAATTTTTCCCTTCACCCCGAAGGGGTCTGTATGATTTTTTAATTTCTTCAAAAGGGTAATTTATCGCCCTTGCGGGCGATGTTATGTAAGACACGAGAGCGGAAAGCTCCGCATCGGAAAGCTCAAAGGGGGGCATCTGGGATGCGGGGATACCTTCCCTGATAATCCTCTTTAATTCCTCCGTAGATTTCCTTTTTAAAAATTGGGGAAGGAGGGGAGGGGCGGTTTTCCCCGTCCTGTCCTCCCCGTGGCACTCGGAACAGTGCCTTTTGTAGAGCTCCTCACCCGAAAGGGCGAAGGAAAAAAGAGGGAGAAAGAAGAGGGGTAGTGCGATGAGGGAAGGCACCTTCCGCCCTCAGTATATGTCCTTGGTCGTGGTGTAGACGTTGAAGATACCCGTAGGTGTCCTGACCCAATCACCGGTTATCACCTTCTTAAGCTTGAGCGTCTTGTCGTCGTAGACCGCTATAGCGGTGGGTTGGTCCTTCCTGCCCCAGACGGATATCCAGACCTCTTTTCCATACATGTCATACTCGGGGTGAACTACCCTCACACCCTTCGGCATCTTGTATCCCGCTTTCTCAAGGTCTTTGACGACGTTTATCGTCTTGATAACCTTGAGGGAGTTCTTGTCTATGACGTAAACTTCTTGCTTTAGCTTGTCGTCGGGGTTTAGGGGTCTGTCAACCCATATGTGCTTAGATTTGGGGTGTGTCTTTATGAAGAGCGTTCCACCGCCGGGTCCGGGGAGCTTTATGTCCGCGACCACCTTCCAAGCGTATTGTGGGTGCTTTTCGGGGTCCGTTCCTATGCAGGCGACGTTATTGGAACCTATGTGACCCGTGCAGTAGATGGGTCCGTATTTGGGGTGGTTGACGTTTGCACCCCTTCCGGGGTGGGGTTTTACACCGGTTTCTATCTTCGCGACGAGCTTCTTGTCCTTGACGTCTATGGCTACCATCTTGTTGCGCATGTTAGCTGCGACGAGGAAGTAGCGCTTTGAGAGGTCCCATCCGCCGTCGTGGAGGAAACGTTCCGCTTCTATCATGTGGACGTTCACGTCCGGGAGCTTTGAGTAATCAACTATCCAGACGTGACCCGTTTCCTTTACCGAAACGACCCAAGCGGGGTCGTAGTGGGATGCGACCATTGAAGCTACGCGAGCCTCACGGACGAACTCCTCTGTGTCGTATGTGTATCCGCTCGTTGAGACTATCTTTATGGGCTTGAGCGTTTGCCCGTCCATTATGACGAAGCTCGGGGGCCAGTAGCACCCGACTATAGCGAGCTTGTCCATGAAGTCTCCCTTCTTACCCTTGTATTTACTCGTGTCTATTGAGCGGGCGTCGTAACAGACCTTAACTTCCGCTACCTTGTCGGGCTTCTTCATCCAAAGGTCTATGAGCGTAGCCTTTCCGTCCCTGCCTATCGTGAGGAAGTATCTACCGGTTCCCGATGAGCGGAATATGTGAACCGCGAATCCCGTGTCAACGATGTTCACAAGTTCCTTCGTGTCCCCGTCTATGATTGCGACCTTACCCACGTCCCTCAGGATTACACCCATGAAGTTCTTCCAGTTGCGGTTATGCTCGGGTTTTTTGGGTCTTTCTTCGGGCGGGACGTATACGTGCCACGTCTTTAGCATATCCGCGAGTGACATCTCGGGAGGCGGTGGGGGTTCGTGCAGGAGGAACTTCGCCAGAAGCTCAATCTCTTCCTCCGAGAGGATTCCCTGCTTACCCCAGTCGGGCATCCCGCCGGGTGTTCCGTTGTAGACTATCCACTTGATGTAGTCTATTCCCCTTTGGCGCATTATCTCGGGCTTGAGGGGCGGTCCCGTAGCACCTCCCCTGAGCATACCGTGACAGCCCGCACAACGGTCAAAGTAAATCTGGGCTGCCTTTTTCATCTCTTCGGGAGACAGCTCGGGAACCTTGTCCGCGCCGGACGCGGTTCCCGCACCTACGACCAGAGCGCTTGCAAGGAGCGGAGCTACTTTTTTCATACCGATTCCCTCCACTTTATGACTTTTGTCAGTAAATAAATATATACTTTCGTATGATTTTAGTCAATAATAAAATGATTAGAAACTCATATTACTCGGAACTCATAAATACCGCCAAAGGGAAAAAGGACAACGGGAGGTATCAGCCCCTGCCCGCGGGGTGAAGGTGTTTCTCCTCCACTCCCATCAGCTCCGCTATCGTTGTGTTTTTAAAGAAGTTTACGATGTTTGACTTCAGTTCTTCCCACTTGTGGTGAACTACACAGGGGTTGGTTGAGTATTCACTGCACTTGTGGGGCATCAGGATGCACATCTCGTATTTGTAATCCTCCCCGAAGACCTTGATGACGTCCCATATGGTTATGTCTTCGGGGTTCTTTGTGAGGGTAAACCCTCCCCGCGGTCCCTTCACCGAGTGGACGAGACCCCGCTTTGAAAGCTCGTGCATCACCTTAGCCAAGAAGGGGCGAGGTATGTTGTGCGTTTTGGCTATCTCGTCCACCTTTACTAACCTGTCGCGGTTCATGCCGAGGTATGCCAAGGCTATAAGAGCATACCTGACCGTATCTGAAAAAATCATAATAATATAATATAAAAGGTTTGAAAAAATCAAAAGGGAAGGAAAATCACCTTCCCCACTTATACGTTACCCATACCCAGAACTTCGTCACGTCTTT
>JAADEK010000119.1 GCA_013153455.1 Aquificota bacterium | reverse complement strand
AGGGGGAGGGATTCGAACCCTCGGAGGGGGTTTTTGCCCCCTCTGCCGCTTAGCAAGCGGCCGCCTTCGGCCTCTCGGCCACCCCTCCTTTTTCCCCGATAAAGTCTTATTATAGTCTAAAGTCTTCCCTTTTCCAGTCTCTTGAGCGTCGTGTAGTCGCATCTCCCAAGCGCGTGCCAAAGCTCGTTAAGTATACGTATAAAAACCTCCGCGGTGAGAAGTGCATCCTTGAGAGCCCTGTGCGCGCGGTCGGTTGAGAGTCCCAACTCCCTCGCAACGCTCTGAAGGGTATATCTCTCAAGCCCCGGAAAAAGCCTCCTTGAGAGCTTCAGGGTGCAAAGCGTCGGGTTTTTAAACCTCTTGTTGTAATAAAGCTTTGTGTATTTATCTATGAACCTGACGTCCTGCTCAACGAAATGCCCTACGACAACGTCGTCCTTTACGAATTCCAAAAATCTCGGGAGAACCTCACTCATACGCGGTTGACCTATGAGCATCGCGTTCGTTATGCCCGTTAACCTCCTTATACGCTCCGGGATAAAGTCGCCCGGGTATACGAGCGAGGAAAACTTATCCGTTATAACACCCCCCTCAACCCTTACCGCAGCTATGTCTATAATCTCGGAACGCTCAACGTCAAAACCCGTGGTCTCAACGTCAACAACGACGAAGGTCCCATCAAGAAGGTCATCCCTCATCCTTGGGGGAAAGCTCCTCTATCTCGTATTCCTCAATGAGCGGGTTTATGAGATACTTCTCAACGAGGGTCTTCAGGTCAACGTCTTCCCCGACGCTCATCTCAACCACCTTACCGACCCGAACGTTCTCAACGTTAAAACCGTTTTCCTTTAGCATCTCCTCCACCGCCCTCCCCTGCGGGTCAAGTAAACCCTCCTTAGGCATGATGATGACCCTAACCCTCTTCATAGCGTCCTCCTGTTTCTAATTTTAACGAACCCTTATAATCAAACACATGGAGTTCCTAACGGATAAAACCGACGGGGAAACCCTTTACAAGCTGATACTCTCGCTCGTGGTCCCGAGACCCGTGGCGTGGGTCTCCTCCCTCAGCAGGGAAGGTATACCCAACTTAGCTCCCTTTAGCTTCTTCAACGCGGTAAACGACGAACCCCCCGTTTTGATGATATCCGTAAGCAACCGCGACGACAACACCCTAAAGGACACCGTCAGGAACATAATGGACACACGTGAGTTTGTTGTAAACATGACGAGCGAGGAGCTCCTTACAAAGATGATAAAAACGGGACAAGATGTCCCGCCCTCGGAGGACGAGTTTAAACTCGCGGAGCTCACACCGAGTCCCTCAAAACTCGTAAAACCCCCTCGGATAGCGGAAGCTCCCGTCTCGTTTGAGTGCAAACTCTACAAATACGTCCCCGTTTACGACATGCACGTAATATTCGGTGAGGTTTTGCTCATACACGTAAAAGACGAACTCCTTGACGAGAAGTTAAACGTCAATTACGAAGCATACAAACCGATAGGCAGGCTCGGGGGAGACTACTACGTCAAGGCATACGGAAATTGCAAGATAAAAAGGTGATACAATAAAAGCACTATGGCTGCAGCCCCCGTAGAAGCAGGAACGATAGACATCCACACGTTATTCCTTCACCTCTCAATCCTCCTCTTTTCCGCTAAACTCTTCGGTTCAATCTTTAAAAAACTCGGAATTCCGCCCGTTCTCGGCGAGGTATTCGCGGGTGTGGTCCTGGGGCAGAGCCTTCTGGGGCTCATACCCCTCACTGAAGCCATAAAAGTCCTCGCGGAACTCGGGGTTATTCTACTTCTCTTTGAGGTAGGGCTTGAGGCGGACATACACATGCTCGTGAGGGTGGGGCTTTGGTCTACGCTCGTCGCCATAGTGGGTGCCGCCCTGCCCTTTGCGGGAGGTTTTGTGGTCTCGTATTACCTCTTCGGGCTTGACCTCGTCGCTTCACTCTTCATGGGAGGAGCGCTTACCGCAACGAGCATAGGCATAACCGTAAGGGTTCTTACGGACCTCGGGAAGCACAAAGAGCGCTTCGCGCAGATAGTCCTCGGTGCTGCGGTCCTTGACGACATCATGGGCGTCATCATACTCGCAGCGCTCTACGAGTTTGCGAAAACCCGCTCGGTTCACCTTGACGCAACCCTTAACCTCGTTATGCACATAGTTATGTTCTTCCTAATAGCGCCGATAGTTGCGAACATAATGGCTAAGTTCCTCTCCTTCATAGCCAAAAAAACGCAAGACAACGACATCATACCCGCTTCCGTTATGGCTCTTATACTTCTCGCCGCATACTCCGCGCACAAGTTCGGCTCACCCTCTATACTCGGTTCCTTTACAGCGGGACTTGCTCTCTCGCGGAGGTTCGTCATACCCTTCGCAGCAGCCCTCAGGCTTGATGAGCAGATGATTCATAAGGTAGAAGAATCAATCACACCCCTCGTTTGGGTTCTCGCCCCCATATTCTTCGTCTCGGTCGGTCTTGCGCTCAACCTAAAAGCCATAGACTTCTCCTCACCCGAGTTTTGGACATTCTCGGGTGCCCTCATAGCGGTCGCTCTTATCGGGAAGGTTCTCTCCGGTTTTGTTGCTCCCGGCTCGTTTCGTGAAAAGCTCAGTATAGGCTTTTCCATGCTCCCGCGCGGTGAGGTAGGGCTTATATTCGCGGAATTCGGGAGAAGCTTCAAAGCCATAAACGAAGTAGAATACGCGGTTATCGTCTTTGTCGTCGCGATAACAACCCTCATAGCGCCCATAGTCCTGAAACTCCTCCTCAAGGACTGAGGACTTGCGCCAGTATAAGACTTATGTTGTCCCTCCCCTCGGAGTATGCGAGTGAAAACATACAAAGGGCGCTCTCAAGGGGATTACCCTTCCCAAAGCACGAGACCATCTCCCCGAGCGATAAAGCCTCCCAAAGACCGTCCGAACAAATCAAATAAAAATCACCCCCTTCGGGGGTAATCTTCCTAACGAAAACATCGGGAACTTCAGGGTAGCCCCCGATGAGCGCGCTCGTAAGGACGTTCCTCTCGGGGTGTTTCCTCAACTCCTCGTATGAAATTCTCCCCTCAAGGAAAAGCTCAAAGACGTAAGTATGGTCTTGTGTGAGGAGCTCAAGCTCCCCTCCCCTGAACCTGTATACCCTACAGTCCCCTACGTTGAAAACAAAAGCATTACTCCCCATAAAAACGCCCGCGAGAGCGGTTCCCATACCGTAGCACTCCCCGTGCTCCTCAACGTATGCATCAAGGCGCTCCTTTGCGCGGAGAACCGCGCTAACGACTTCCTCCTCGGAGCGCGGGCGCGCACCAATCAGCGCCTCAAGCGCAAGAGCGCTCGCGATGTGCCCGCAAGCGTGTCCACCGAGCCCGTCCGCGACCGCGAGGGGAACCGCCTCCGCGCTCAGCTCCTCCTCAACCGGAGCGCTCATGGACACACCCGCTATAACCTTCCCGTCAACTAAAAGGGCATCCTCGTTCCTCGGTCTCCACTTTCCCGCGTTCGTTACGTATGCTACCTTGAGCCTCATTGACCCTTTATAACCTCAAGGAGGCACTCACGCATAAGCTCGTCCGAAGGAGAACCTATATCCCTTATTACCTCAAAATCCTTTCCGTATCCCTCCTGTCTCAGCTTATCCATAAGCAGTCTGAGGACGCTCTTTAGCCCCTCCTTCATGCTCACTCCCTCTTTGAAGATGTAAAGCTCGTCTTCGGGGTTGAAGAACTCAAGCCCGTAATTTTCCGGGTTTTCTATCTCAAAGTCAACACCCAAGGCGTAAGCCATACCGTGGTTAAGGGCGTTTTGCTCCGGTATGTAGTGCTCCGAGTAGCACGAGTATTTTACGCGCTCAAGGAGCTTCTCATCCCTCGGTGTCGCGACGATGTAAAGGGCGTCCCTTTGCTTTACGTCACCCTTTTCGTTTACGCCCGCGAGCTGAACGTAATAGCTCCAAGATTTCATACCCTTACCTCCGCGTGCCCCTTTGCGCTTCCCTTACTATAATCTATTTGTCCGATAATGTTGAAAATGATTTTCACCCTAACTATTTTTTAAAAGTAATCTCAGGAGGAGGTTAATGAACGCGTTAAAAAATATGTTTATATGGTTTATATTCATCGGAGCTGCAATCGTAGCCTTCAACCTCTTTGAAACAAAAAGGGAGTTCACGACAAAAGTATCACTAAATGAGTTTGTAAAACTCGTTGAAGAGGGTAAAGTATCTTACGCTCAAGTGAAGGGAAACACGGTAGTAGTTCAGACGAAAGACGGTCAACGCCTTGAGGTGACGCTACCCCCCAACTCTAACATCGTTGACAAACTCGTTGAAAAGGGTGTAAGGGTTGAGGTTGCGAACCCCGAACCGCCCGGGGGTTGGTTTGTGAACCTGCTGATATCTTGGCTCCCGATACTGCTTTTTATCGGGATATGGATACTAATCTTGAGGCAGATGTCGGGCGGTGCGAACGCGTCAAGAGCCTTTAACTTCGGAAAGAGCAAAGCCAAGGTATACATAGAAGAAAAACCGAAAGTAACCTTTAACGACGTCGCGGGCATAGAAGAGGTAAAGGAAGAGGTAAAGGAGATAATAGAGTATCTGAAAGACCCGGTTAAGTTTCAAAGACTCGGAGGAAGACCCCCGAAGGGGGTTCTCCTTTACGGTGAGCCCGGTGTGGGTAAAACGCTACTCGCAAAAGCCATAGCGGGTGAAGCTCACGTCCCCTTTATCTCCGTCTCGGGTTCGGATTTTGTTGAGATGTTCGTGGGTGTGGGCGCTGCGAGGGTAAGGGACCTGTTTGAGACCGCAAAAAAGCACGCACCTTGCATAATCTTTATAGACGAGATAGACGCGGTTGGGCGCTCACGCGGTGCCATACCCGTCGGGGGAGGACACGACGAGAGGGAGCAGACCCTCAACCAACTTCTCGTAGAGATGGACGGTTTTGATACCTCCGACGGCATCATAGTGATAGCTGCAACAAACAGACCCGACATCCTTGACCCCGCTCTGCTGAGACCCGGGCGTTTTGACAGACAGATTTTCATCCCCAAGCCCGATGTGAGGGGAAGGTATGAGATACTGAAGGTTCACGCGAGGAACAAGAAGCTCGCGAAAGACGTTGACCTTGAGTGGGTTGCGCGCGCCACCCCCGGCTTTACGGGCGCGGACCTTGAGAACCTCCTGAACGAGGCTGCGCTCCTCGCGGCGAGAAAAGGCAAGGAAGCGATAACGATGGAGGAGATAGAGGAAGCGCTTGACAGGATTACGATGGGTCTTGAGAGGAAAGGTATGAAGATATCACCGAAGGAAAAGGAAAAGATAGCCATACACGAAGCGGGACACGCGCTTATGGGTCTTATCTCCGACGATGAGGACAAGGTTCACAAGATATCAATCATACCCCGCGGGATGGCTCTCGGTGTCACGCAACAGCTCCCGATAGAAGACAAGCACATATACGACAAGAAAGACCTCATGAGCAAGATACTCGTCCTTCTCGGGGGACGAGCGGCGGAGGAGGTTTTCTTCGGGAAAGAGGGCATAACGACGGGTGCGGAGAACGACCTCCAGCGCGCGACCGACCTCGCATACAGGATGGTTTCCATGTGGGGTATGAGCGAGCGCGTCGGACCCATAGCCATAAGGAGGGTAGCGAACCCCTTCCTCGGCGGTATTACGACCTCCGTTGATACGAGCCCTGACCTCCTCAGGGAGATAGACGAAGAGGTCAAGAACATCATAACCGAACAATACCAAAAGGCTAAGGACGTAATACAGAAGTATAAAGAGCCCCTGAGGGCTGTTGTGAAGAAACTCCTTGAGAAGGAGACCATTACGTGTGAGGAGTTCGTTGAGGTGTTCAGGCTCTACGGCGTAGAGCTTAAGAACAAGTGTAAGAAAGAGGAACCGCTTGAGAAGAAGGAAGCGTCGGAGGATAAAAAAGTTCAGGAGGAGGTAGCCTGATGGGTATGACCATAACGGAGAAGATACTCGCTGAGCACGCGGGAAGAAAGGAGGTTCACCCCGGGGAGCTGATAACCGCGAGGATAGACCTCGCGATGGCGAACGACGTGACCGCTCCCCTCGCCATAAAGATACTTGAGAAATACGGGATTGACGAGGTATTTGACCCCGAAAGGATTGCCCTCGTTCTTTCCCACTTCGTCCCCGCAAAGGATATAAAGTCCGCCGAGCAGGCGAAGATAGTCAGGGACTTTGCTAAAAGGCATCGTATAAAGTGGTTCTTTGAGGAAGGGGAAGGTATAGAGCACGCCCTCCTTCCCGAAAGGGGGGTCGTCGTTCCGGGAGACCTCGTGGTCGGGGCGGACTCACACACGTGCACATACGGGGCTCTCGGCGCTTTTGCTACGGGTGTGGGTTCAACCGATATCGCATACGCTATGGCGACGGGTGAGGTGTGGCTCAGGGTCCCCGAGAGCATGAAGTTTATCTTTTACGGAAAGCTCCAGCCTTGGGTGACGGGAAAAGACCTCATACTTTACACAATCGGTCAGATAGGGGTTGACGGTGCGCTCTACAGGGCTATGGAGTTTGACGGGGAGACGATAAGGAACCTCTCCATGGAACAGCGCTTCACCATAGCCAACATGGCTATAGAGGCGGGAGGAAAGAGCGGTATCATAGCGCCCGACGAGAAGACGATAGAATACGTCAAGGAGCGCGCACAACGCCCGTGGAAGGTCTACCAGAGCGACCCGGACGCGGAGTATCACTCGGTTTACGAGTGGGACGCGTCAAAGATAGAACCCCTCGTCGCTTGGCCCTACCTTCCCTCAAACGTTCACCCCGTTTCCGAGTCCACGCATATCAATATTGACCAAGCCTTTATAGGCTCTTGCACGAACGGGAGGATAGAAGACCTCAGACTCGCTGCGAAGGTCTTTGAGGAAGCGCTGAAGCAAGGGAAGAAGGTTCATCCCGACGTGAGGTGTATCGTCATACCCGCGTCAAAGGGTGTATACAAGCAGGCTCTAAAGGAGGGGCTTATAGATATATTCCTTGAAGCGGGTTGTGTTGTTTCTACGTCAACGTGCGGTCCTTGCCTCGGGGGGCATATGGGGGTTCTGGCGGAAGGGGAGAGGTGTATATCCACGTCAAACAGGAACTTCCCCGGCAGGATGGGACACCCGAGGAGTGAGAGCTATCTCGCGAACCCCGCGGTGGTCGCTGCGAGCGCTGTGATGGGAAGGATAGCGCATCCCGAGGAGGTCGTGAGGGCGGAAAGCCTTGCTCAGATTTAACCTTCTCCTCCTCTTCTTTTCCTTCCTATTTTCTCTCACCATAGAGGACTCCGTCCTCGTAAGGAGGTGGCTTGAGAGGGATACATACGTTTTGGGTATTGAGGTAAGGGCGAGCGCGAAGGATGAGATTGGTGCTCTTCGTGCGCTCGGTGAGGTTGACGAGAGTATACGCGGACTTTCCCTCCCCTACAGGGGAGGAAACTTTGTCCTCGTGGAAAAGAAGAGGTGGGACCCAAAGAGGAGGGAGTTTGAGAGGGTGGGGTATGAGGGTATCGTGAGGTATACGTTCACGCTAAAAGACCCGAGTCCTCAAGAGAGGGTATTTGAGACGCTTTCTTCCTTGAAGGAAAAACTTCCTATATCTTACCGCGTTCTTTTTGCGCGATACGAGCTTTCGGAAAGAAAGAGGGAGGAGCTCGTTTCGGAGCTAAAGAGGGAAGCGGTTGAGAGGATTTTGGAAAACGCCCGAAGGGCGTCATCAATCTTTTCAAAGAAATGTGAGGTTGAGAAGGTCGTCTTTAGTTCACCGAGGGTTCCTAAACCTCCCGTGGTTATGCCCCTTTCATCCGCAAAGGCTCCGAAGCCCGAAAGGGAAGACGAAGCGGTTGAGCTTTCGGTCAGGTATACGTTGGTCTGCAGGTAGTTTCAGGCTTCTTGGAGGAGCGCTTTTGGGTAAGAGCCGAGAACCTTTAGGAATTGTGTTTTTTTCTTGAGCTCCTCAAGGGCTTTCTTTACCTTTTGGTCTTGTCTGTGTCCTTCCATGTCAACGAAGAAGACGTAATCCCAAGCTTTTTTCCTTGAGGGTCTTGATTCTATCTTCGTTAGGTTTATCCCGTGCGCGTAGAAGACTTCAAGGGCTTTGTAGAGGGCGCCGGGTTCGTCTTTTACGCCGAAAAGGACGCTCGTCTTGTCTTTTCCGGTCGGTTTTAGGTCTTTCTTTGATATGACGAGGAATCTCGTGTAGTTGTCCCCGCTGTCTTGGATGTTCCTCGCGAGTATGTTCAGGTGGTAGGTGTAGGAGGCGACCTCGGACGCCACCGCGGACGCGCTTTCGTCCTCAAGGGCTATCTCGCAGGCTTTTGCGGTGCTTTCCACCTCTATGACTTGGGCGTGGGGTAGGTTCTTCTCAAGCCAGTTCCTGCACTGGGCGAGAGCCATCTTGTGGGAGTATACGCGTTTTACCTTTTGTGTTGAGTCCGCGGTTGAGAGGAGGTGTAGTGTGATTGGTATGACTATCTCCCCCGCTATGCGGACGTCGCTCGCGAGGAACATGTCCAATGTGTAGTTCACAACGCCCTCTATCGTGTTCTCAACGGGGACGACTCCGTAATCAACCCTCCCGGTTTCTACCTCCGTAAAGACGTCCTTTATGGTTCCGCAGGGGACAAACTGGGCGGAAAAGCCGAAGAACTCAAGCGCAGCCTGATGGGTAAAGGTAGCCTTCGGACCGAGGTATGCTATCTTTAGGCGTTTCTCAAGCGAGAGGCACGCGGATATGATTTCGCGGTATATGTGGACGAGCGCTTCGGAAGGGAAGACCTCACCGTATTTTTCTTTGTTCAGTTTTAGTATCTTCTCAAATATCTGGCGCTCTCGCTCCGGGACGTGAACGGGGAGGTTCTTTTTTGTCTTTATCTCTCCTATCTTCTTTGCGAGCTTAGCCCTCTCGTTTAGGAGTCTGAGTATCTCTTCGTCTATGCGGTCTATGCGTTCCCTTAGCTCCTTCAGCTCTTCCATCTGAGTTAAATTTATCACAGCTTTGTGCTAAAATACTTTTCCCTGAACCCAAGGAGGAAGAGATGAGAGTAAAGGGACCCTCTTCAAGGAGGAAAAGGAAGAAAATCCTTAAGCTCGCAAAAGGCTACAGGGGTCAAAGGAGCAGGTCCTACCGCAGGGCTAAGGAAGCTGTTATGAAAGCCCTATACTACCAGTATAGGGACCGCAGGCTCAGAAAGAGGGAGTTCAGGCGTCTTTGGATAGCGAGGATAAACGCAGCGGTAAGACCCTACGGTCTCAACTACAGCAGGTTTATAAACGGGCTAAAGAAGGCTGGTATAGAGCTTGATAGGAAGATTCTCGCGGACCTTGCGGTTCGTGACCCTCAGGCTTTTGAGCAGATAGTGGGCAAGGTGAAGGAAGCCCTTCAGGTGTCCTGATGAGAGAGCTTTCCCGCATAAGGGAGGAGTTTCTGAAGGAGCTCTCACGCGTTCGGGACCTAAAGGAGCTGAGGGAGTTAAGGTCTCGCTACCTCGGACCCAAGGGGGTAATAAAGGAACTCCTGAAGAGGATAAAGGAACTCCCGAAAGAGGAGAGACCCGCTTTCGGTCAGCTTGTGAACGAGCTGAAGGAGTTCGTTGAGGAGAACCTGAAGAAGAGGGAAGAGGAACTATCGCGGGAGGAGCTTGAGAGGAAGCTAAGGAGCGAATGGGTTGAGCTTACGGTTCCGCCCGGGCGCTCCTTGGGTGCTCTTCACCCCGTTACGATAGTCCTGAACCGTATCGTTGATATATTCAAGTCTATGGGTTTTGAGGTGGAGGAGGGACCGGAGGTAGAGCGCGAGGACTACAACTTTGATATGTTAAACATCCCGCCCGAGCACCCCGCGCGCGACATGCAGGACACCTTTTACGTGAACAAGGAGGGTTATCTCCTCAGGACCCACACTTCTCCCGTTCAGATAAGGACGATGCTAAAGAAGAAGCCACCGATACAGATGGTCGCTCCGGGGAAGGTATACAGACGTGACGACGACCCGACTCACTCACCTATGTTTCATCAGGTTGAGGGCTTAGTAGTAAACGAGTGGGCTAACTTCAGGCATATGAAGCACGTCCTTGAGAGCTTCCTGAGGACGTTTTTCGGGAAGGACTTGCCCGTCCGCTTCAGGGCTTCGTATTTCCCCTTCACCGAACCCTCCGCGGAGGTTGATATCGGTTGTGTAATATGCGAGCAAAGGGGTTGCAGGGTATGCAAGGGGACGGGCTGGCTTGAGGTTCTCGGTTGCGGTATGGTTCACCCTAAAGTCCTTGAGAACTGCGGTATAGACCCGGAAATCTATCAGGGTTTTGCTTTCGGTATGGGGGTTGAGAGGCTCGCGATGCTTCTCTTCGGCATAGACAACATAAAACTCTTTTACGAGAACGACCTTCGGTTTATAAAACAATTCGTATGAGGAAGATACTTCTTGCTCACGGTAGCGGAGGGGAGGAAACCCATAGGCTCATAAAGGAGGTTTTCCTGAGGTATTTCTCAAACGAGTATCTGAACGAGCTTGAGGACTCCGCGCGTCTCCCCTCCCCCCGCAGGCTCGCCTACACGACCGACGCCTTTACCGTCTCACCCATCTTCTTCCCCGGGGGGGACATAGGGAAACTCGCGGTCGCGGGAACCGTCAACGACCTCGCGGTCTCAGGCGCAAAGCCCCTTTACATAGCGCTTTCGTTCATCATTGAGGAGGGGCTTTCCGTTGACGAGCTTGAGAGGGTCGTTCGCTCCGCGTCGGAAGAGGCGAAAAGGAGCGGTGTCCTTGTGGTCGCGGGTGATACGAAGGTTGTCCCGAAGGGACAGGCGGACAAGCTCTACATAGGCGCCTCCGGTATCGGGGAGGTTGTATACGAGGGTCTTTCCTCAAGGAATCTCTCCGAGGGTGATGTGATTATAGTCTCCGGGAGCGTCGGTGAGCACGGGGCTTGCATACTCGCCCTCAGGGAGGGTCTTGATTTTGAGCTTCCCCTCGTGAGCGATTGCAGGAGCTTGTGGGGTATGATAGAGAGGCTAATAAGCTCGGGCGTTCAGCTCAAGGCGATGAGGGACGCAACGAGGGGAGGGCTTTCGGGCGTTCTCAACGAGTGGGCTACCGCTTCGGGTGTTGATATAGAGCTTGAGGAGGAGAGTATTCCCGTTAAGGACGCGGTGAGGGGGCTTTGTGAGCTTCTCGGTTTTGAGCCTTTGCATCTTGCGAGCGAGGGCGTGGCGGTGATTGCGGTGAGTCCGGAGGATGCGGAGCGCGCCCTCGGTATACTCAGGGAAACGCCCGAGGGAGCGGAGGCGAGGATTATCGGGAGGGTAATCGGTAAGGGTGAGGGGAGGGTTCTTTTGAGGACGCCTTACGGCGTGAGCAGGATTCTTGAACCTCCTTCGGGTGAGCTTCTTCCGAGGATATGCTGATATGCACGAGTTTAGTATCGTCCAGAGTTTGCTCATGCTCGTTGAGGAGCACGCGCGCGCCCACGGGGCAAAATCCGTAAGTAAGGTGGTCGTCGTTGTGGGCGCTCTTTCGGGCGTTGAGCCTCACCTCCTTGAGACCGCATTTGAGACCTTCAAGGAGGGAACGGTCGCTCAAAACGCGGAGCTCCTGATAGAGCACGAGAAGCTAAAGGTGAGGTGCAACGAGTGCGGGAAGTTGTCCGAAAAGGACGAGCTAAACATGCTCTGCCCGTCTTGCGGTTCCACGAACACGGAGCTCGCGGGCGGTCATGAGCTTCTTTTGAAGAGGATAGAGATGGAGGTTTAGGGCGCGAATATAGCCCTCAGCTCCCTTGCGAGCTTCTTTACCTCCTCCCTTATCTTCCCACCCCGGTAGGGGTCTTTTAATCTTTCAAGCATATAACTTCTATCAACGTCTTCGTCAATTTCCTCAAACTCTACCGAAAGGAGGAGTTGCCTCGCGGTGTGTGTGAGCTTTTCGGGAGCTTTTCTTCCCGAGA
>JAADEK010000026.1 GCA_013153455.1 Aquificota bacterium | reverse complement strand
TTAAAAACGTATAATAGTTTTCTTAGCGGGTGTGGCGGAACTGGCAGACGCGCCGGACTTAGGATCCGGTGCCCGTAAGGGCGTGCGGGTTCGACTCCCGCCACCCGCACCACCCAAACGGAGGTAAGAATGAAGGTCCAGCTTGAGGATAGAGAGGGGCTTTTTAAGGCTCTCGTTGTGGAGGTTCAGGGAGAGGATATAAAGAAGCGCCTTGAAGAGGCTTACTCTGAGCTTCAGAAAAACGTTCAGATTCAAGGTTTTAGAAGGGGGAAAGCTCCCCTCTGGATTGTTCGGGCTAAGTATAAGGACTACGTTGAGGAGGAAGTAGGAAAGAAGATAGCGGACGAAACGCTAAAAAGCGCCCTTGAGAAAGCGGGTGTAAAGCCCGTTGCGGATGTGTATCTTGAGGAGTTAAAGGTTGATGAAAAAGAGGGTAGTGTTCGCTACAAGGTAAGCTTTGAGGTTCCTCCCGAATTTGAGCTAAAAGATATAAAGGGTCTAAAGGTTGAGGTTCCGAAGATAGAGTTTAAGGAGGAACTTGTAGACAAGGAGCTTGAGCGCCTGAGGGAGGCTAACGCGGTCTGGGAGCCAAAGGATGAGGGTGAGCCCGCAAACGAGGGAGACCTTCTCGTCCTTGAGTATGAAGTTGAGGAAGTAGGGGGAGAGGAGAAGGTAAAGGAAGAGACGTCCGTTATACTCGGTCAGGGTATGCTCAGACCGGAGGTTGAGAAAGCCCTGAAGGGTAAGAAGGTGGGTGATGAGGTTGAGCTAAAAGATTTGCCCCTATACGACAGGGAAGGAAAGGAGATAGGAAAGGTAAACATAAGGATTAAGGTAAAAGAGTTAAAGAAAAAGGTTCTCCCGGAGCTGAACGATGAGTTTGCGAAGGAGCTGGGGTATGATTCCCTTTCCGCGCTCAGGGAGCGCATAAGCGAGGATTTAAAATCAAAGCTTGAGGAGTTAAAGAAGCAGGTCGTAGAGGACAAGGTGGGAGATAAGCTCGTGGAGATTCACGAGATTGAGGTTCCGCAGACCTTGCTCAGGCGTGAGCTTTCCTTCCTAATTGAGAGGAAACTCGCGGAGCTTCAGTCTTACGGTATAAACCCTAAATACGTTGATATAAACAAGCTCGCGCAGGAGCTGAGACCTATAGCGGAAGCAAATATAAAGCTCAGGTTTATCCTTGATAAATACGCTCAACAAAAGGGTATAACACCCTCGGAGGAGGATATAGAAGCTCAATACGAGGAGCTTGCAAAGCAATACGGAACTACAAAGGAAGAGGTAAAGCGTTACTTCAGGGAGCAGGGGCTTGAGGAGGTTGTGAAGGAGGACGCAAAGAGGAAGAAAGCCCTCGCGGATATAATCTCCCAGATTGAGATAGTTGAGGTTGAAGAAGGAAAGGAGGAAAAGGAGGTAAAGAAGGATGAAGGAGGTTCTTAATCAGCTCGTTCCGATAGTCATAGAACAAACACCGAGGGGAGAAAGGGCATACGACATATTCTCAAGGCTCCTACAGGACAGGATAGTTCTTCTCGGCTCTCCCATAGACGACCACGTCGCTAACCTGATAGTTGCTCAGCTCCTTTTTCTTGAAAGTCAAGACCCGGAAAAGGATATATACCTATACATAAACTCCCCCGGGGGTTCCGTTACCGCGGGTCTTGCGATATACGACACGATGCAATACATAAAGCCGGACGTGGTAACGATATGTATGGGTCAGGCTGCGTCAATGGGTGCTATACTCCTCGCAGCGGGTGCGCCGGGGAAGCGCTACGCCCTTCCCCACTCGCGTATAATGATTCACCAACCCCTCGGGGGTATTCAGGGGCAAGCTACGGACATCATAATCCACGCGGAGGAGATAAAGCGAATAAAGGATATGCTCATAGAGATTCTCTCAAAACACACCGGAAGACCCCCCGAAAAGGTAGCCGCGGATATAGAGCGGGATTACTTTATGTCCCCTCAAGAAGCAAAGGAATACGGTCTTATAGACAAGATTATTGAAAAGAGAGAGTGAGGGATTAGGTTTAAATGGTTATGGGAAAGCAGTTTTGCTCCTTTTGCGGAAAGAGACAGGACGAGGTCCTCGTCCTTATAGCGGGTCCGAACGATACTTATATATGCGACGAGTGCGTTGAGAAGTGTTACCACATAGTCAGGGAAAACAAGAAAAAGACCCAAACCTTTGAGCTCAAGGACATACCGAAGCCGGAGCAGATAAAGAAAATACTTGATGAATACGTAATAGGGCAAGAGAGGGCAAAGAAGATACTTTCCGTTGCGGTATACAACCACTACAAGCGTATAAAGGCGAAGGAAGCGGGTCTTGAGCTTGACGACGTTGAGCTTGAAAAGAGCAATATACTCCTGATAGGTCCCACGGGCTCCGGGAAAACGCTCCTCGCGAGAACGCTCGCGAAGATTATAAACGTTCCCTTTGCTATAGCGGACGCGACATCTCTCACAGAAGCGGGCTACGTGGGTGAGGACGTTGAGAACGTCCTCGTTCGCCTTCTTCAGGCTTGCGACTACGACGTTAAGGCGGCTCAAAAGGGTATCGTCTACATAGACGAGATAGACAAACTCGCGAAAAAGAGCGGTATAAACCCCTCCATAACGCGCGATGTTTCGGGAGAAGGGGTTCAACAGGCTCTCTTGAAGATAGTTGAGGGGAGCGTTGTGAACGTTCCCCCGCAAGGGGGAAGGAAACACCCCCATCAGGAGTTTATACAGGTTGATACGACTGACATACTCTTCATTTGCGGTGGTGCTTTCGTGGGTCTTGAGGACATCATAAAGCAAAGGCTCGGCAAATCAAGGGTGGGTTTTGAGGCGGAGGTAAAGAAGGTAAAGGACGACGTGAACGTCCTTGAGCTCGTGGAGCCCGACGACCTCATAAAATACGGTATGATTCCCGAGTTTATAGGCAGGTTCCCCGTTATAGCTACCCTGAGCGAGCTTACGGAAGACGAACTCGTTCGCGTCCTCGTTGAGCCGAAAAACGCGCTCGTGAAGCAGTATCAGAAGCTTTTTGAGCTTGAAGGTGTAAAGCTCACATTCACGGACGAGGCTCTGAAGGCGATAGCCCGCGAGGCTATAAGGAGGAAAACCGGGGCGAGGGGTCTCAGGGCGATAATGGAAGAGATAATGACTGACGTTATGTTTGAGGTTCCCTCCCTCACGGGTGTGAAGGAGGTTATCGTTGACGAGAAGGTCGTAAAGGAAAAGGAAAAGCCGAAGCTTGTGTTTGAGAAGGCGGTCTGAGCTTCAGGGGAGCTTTAGCTCCCTCACCCAATCCCAGTTTTCAAGGAACCAATCAACGGTTTTCTTTACACCTTCCTCAAGGCTCGTTTTTGGTTCCCAACCGAGTAGCTCCTTTGCCCTCGTTATGTCCGCCCACGTTTCCCTCATATCCGCTTTGTGAAAGTCTTTATAAATTACCCTCACGGGTTTTTTTGTGTATTTCTCAATTAACTCTATAAGTTCGGAGAGCTTCCTCGGGTTGTTGTTCCCGACGTTTATAACGTTGTATCCGTTGAGGCTCAAGGCTTTTACGGTAGCGAGCGCGACGTCATCAACGTATGTGAAGTCCCTCCTCTGACTCCCGTCCCCGTATACTTCAATAGGGATACCTTTGAGCGCTCTGTATACGAAGTTAAATACGGACATGTCGGGGCGTCCCGCGGGTCCGTATACGGTGAAATACCGAAGAACGGTTACGTCAATACCGTAAAGGTGGTGGTATGTGTATGAGAGGACTTCCGCGCTTTTCTTTGATGCTGCGTAAGGGGATATGGGGGTGTTTACGGGCAGGTCTTCCCGAAAGGGCATCTTTTGCCCCGCGTATAGGGAGGATGTTGAGGCGAGTATGAACTTCTTAGTTCCGTGCTCCTTCATAAGCTCAAGGAGGTTAAGCGTCCCGAGCACGTTCGTGGTGAAGTATACGTGGGGGTTTTGGATTGAGTATCTGACGCCCGCCCTCGCAGCCTCGTTTATAACCGCGTCAAAGGTGTTTTTTTCAAACAACGCGCGAAGCGCGTTCTTATCTTCTATATCAATCTTATGAAATGTGAAGTTCGGGAATTTTTCAAGGAGTGATACGCGGTATAGTTTGAGCTTAGGGTCGTAGTAGTCGTTCAGGTTGTCAACGCCTACGACTTTGTGTCCTTGTTTTAGGAGTTTTTCCGCTACCTTCCAGCCTATGAGCCCCGCGCATCCCGTGAGGAGTATCTTCATGGGCTTTTTATTCTACTTGAATAACGAACTCGGTGAAGTATACGTTCCTCACACCGCCTTTCGTGAGTATCGTGTTTATCCGCTTTAGTATCTCAAGTTTTAGCTCTTCCCTGCCTTCGGGGGTTCTGAGCTCGTTTGATGTCTTTGATGAGATTATCTCTATTATCGCGTCCCTGATTATCGGCTCCTTTTTTCTGACTTCGTTGAGAACCTCTTGGTTTGCTACCTCAAGCGTGACGGACACGCGTGCGTAGACCGTTACCTCGGGGTCCGCGAGGTTTACGATAAACGGGGGCTCAAGTTTATACATAATCCCGACCTCGGGGGGGATGGAGGGGGTTTCTTCCTTTTTCGTTTGTCCTTGGGACAGGAAGTAGAAGTATCCCCCGACCCCGAGGGCGGACAGGAGGGCAAACAGGGCGAGGAAGAGTAGAAATTTCTTCTTACCGCCTCCCGTTTTCTCTTCTATCTCTTTGGCTTCTTCCGCCATACTCTTATCTTACAAGATTGATTGTGTCCTCCAGTATCGTGTTAGCTACGGTTATAGTCCTCGCGTTTGCTTGATACGTCCTTTGGGCGGTTATGAGGTTTATGAACTCCTGCGCTATGTCAACGTTTGACATTTCAAGCATTCCCGACCTTATCTTGTTCGCGCCTCCCGCGAGGAGAATCGTCGGGGGTTTTACGGACGCGTATAGGTTTGAGCCTTTCTTTATCAGTTCTTCGGGGTCCGTGAACTGGGCGAGTGCGAGGCGATACATCGGGAGGCTTTCCCCGTTTGAGTAAACGCCCACAACCACACCGTCTTCCGAAAGGACGTATATGTCTATGAGCTCACCCCTTTGGTATCCGTTTTGGTCCATCGTGACGACGAAGTCCGCGGAGTGCTGTGTGATGTACGAAACGGGTATGGGGTTGCCGGGGTCTATGTTTGTTTCCGCCTCCCCGACGTATACGCGCCACTCGGTGTTTTGGGGGAAGCTCCCACCGCTCGGGAGGTCTTGGGGGAGGTTAAGCCTTGTGGGGTCAAGGTAGAAATACCACTTCGTCCCGTCGGGTGAGGGTTCCGCCCTCACGAGGTTGCCGTCGTAGACTATGTTACCGTTTTGGTCAAACTGTATCCCGTCCCAGTCCGCGCTAATCTCATACGTGTCGGTGTTCCCGTCGGTGTCCGCCCTGAGGTGTATACTCCACGTGTTTTTATCTGTTTTCCTGAAGAAGATATCCGCCTCGTAAGGTGTCCCGAGGCTGTCGTAGAGCGTTATCGTGTAGCGGTAGTGGTACGTTTCGGGGTTTTTGGGGTCAAAGTCCGCGGTTATGGGTTGGACGTCCGCGTTTAGGTTCGTGGGCTGTATGAAGTAAAGCTCGGAGGTGGCTTTGGGGGGTATTTGGGTGTCAACGCGTATTGACGCGGGCTGAGTTCCGAGGACTTCACCCGTTATCGGGTCAACGCGAAAGCCCTGAAGGAATAACCCGTTCGGGTTTATGAGGTAGCCCTCCCTGTTGAGCCGAAAGCGCCCGTCGCGCGTGTAAAGAACTTGGTTAGTTATGGGGTCTTTGAGTATGAAGAGGGCTTTACCCTCTATCGCGAGGTCGGTCGTCACATCCGTTTGCTTGAAGTTTCCTATGCTCCATATCTTCTGGGTTGAGTCAACGACCGCACCCGCACCGAGCGTGGTAGTCTTGAGCGTTCCCGTTGTTGTGTTCAGACCCACGATTACCTGTGAGACCATGTCTTGGAAGATGGGTCTTGAGCGTTTGAAGCCGACCGTGTTTGCGTTCGCGAGGTTGTCGGAGGTCACGTCAAGGGAAAAGCGCGACACGTCCATACCGGTTATCGCGTTGAAGAAACTCCTCAGCATATCTCACCCTCCCGCAAAGAGAATGCTGTCCGCGGGGACGGAACTCCCGTCCTCAAGCTCAAGGACTATACCATCCCCGAGGACACCCACCGCGCTTACCCTCTGCTTAAAGCCGAGAGACCACCCCGTAATCTCCTCTTCCCTGTAGAAGACCTTTACGGTAAACTGCCCTTCGGGAAGGGATGAGGTGTCAAGCTCGTTGAGCCCCCGCTTTAGCTCCATCCTTATCTCTTTTATCGGCTCTTGCCCGTCGTATATTACCACCTTTACCTCGTCGTAGTCTTCCTCGGAGACTATGTAGTATGGATTTCCCGAAAGGGTATCAAGGACTTCCGTCCTGAAGATAAAGTCCCTCCCGATTAGACTTACCGCGTTCATAAAGGTCATCTGGTTTAGCCACGTCTTTAGCCCGCTCAGGAATTCCCTCATCTCGGTGAAATACTTGATTTCGTTGAGCTTGACGATATCGTCAAGTGACTTTGATATGTCCGTTTGGGTGAAGGGGTCTTGATAGCGTAGCGTCTCAAGGAAGATGGTGAGGAAGTCTTGGGCGGAGAGGTTGTCAACCGATTGGACGTAATCGGGAGGGAGGATTTTGGGCTCGTTTAGGGGCGGGGTTTCGTAAGTAGCCATCTTCTTTCCCCCAGCTTGGTCTTTAGCTCCTCAACGATGAAGGAAGCGAAGTTGAGCCTGCGGGCTTTCGCCCTTTTGCGCTTCCTCTTCATTTCCTTTAAATTTAAATCCTATGGAAAAAAAGGGAATACTCGTCCTGCTCTCGGGAGGGATGGACAGCGCGACGCTCCTTTGGCTCGCAAAGCGCGAGTTTCCGGAGGTTTACGCGATATCCTTTGACTACGGACAGCGCCACTCGGTTGAGCTGAAATACGCAAAGGAGCTCGCCCGTCTTGCGGGTGTAAAGGAGCACTTCATCGTTCAAGTCCCCTTCTACAGGTCTATAAGAGGTTCCGCCCTGATAGACGAAAGCGTAGAAGTCCCGAAGGAAGACTACCCGGAGGACGAACCTCCCCCCACGACAGTCCCTATGCGCAATCTTACGTTCCTCG
This sequence comes from Aquificota bacterium, assembly GCA_013153455.1. Lineage (GTDB taxonomy): Bacteria > Aquificota > Aquificia > Aquificales > Aquificaceae > Aquifex. Next base: position 4,880 of record JAADEK010000026.1, on the reverse strand, counting down.
CGATTGCGTCCGCCTTCGCGGACAGCCTCGGGATTGACCACATAGGGATAGGTGTTCACGCCCTTGACACTCCGTATCCCGACTGCAGACCCGAGTTCATAACCGCAGCGGAGTCCGCGATAAACGCGGGCTCGGTTTTCGTCGCGAAGACCAAAAGGAGAATGCACGTATACGCGCCCTTCCTCGGTATGACCAAACGCCAGATAGCACAGCTCGGAAAGGAGCTCGGCGTTCCATTTGAGAAGACATACTCCTGCTACGAGGGAACGGAACCTCCCTGCGGTGAGTGCCCGACCTGCAGGCAACGCGAAGAAGCCCTAAGGGGTATCCTCTAAGTAGGTTATCTCCTTCATAGCCCTGTAGTTTGTGAGGTCAAGCCCGAGGGGGGTGATGGAAACGTATCCGTTTATGACCGCCCAGTAGTCGGTTCTCTCCTCCGCGTGCCACCCGAACTCCGTCGCAGCTATCCAGTAAAAGGGTTTCCCGTAGGGGTCAAGGTAACGAAAGACGGTCTCCTTGTATGCCCTCCTGCCTTGGCGTGTGATTAGGTATCCCTTTATCTCCTCATACCTCACGTTCGGGACGTTTACGTTCAGGTAGGTATCGGGCGGAAGACCGTGCTTTAGAACCTCCTTTATAACCTTAACGCAAGCTTTTGCTATCTCGTCAAACATGATGTTGTCTTTCCCGAAAGCGGAGAAGGCTACGGAGGGTATACCGAGAATCCTGCCCTCCATAGCACCCGATACCGTTCCCGAATACGTGATATCCTCCCCGAGGTTCGGTCCCTCGTTTATGCCCGAAACAACGAGGTCCGGCTTTTTCCCCTCAAGGACGACCCTATACCCGAGGTGAACGCAGTCCGCGGGAGTCCCGTCTATGACCGTGTAAAAGTCGGTGTCAATCTTTCTCATCTTAAGCGGCTTTGTGAATGTGAGGGAGTGACCCACACCGCTTAGGTTCCTGTCCGGCGCGACGACCACAACCCTCCCGAGCGGTTTCAGAGCCTCCCTAAGAGCCTGTATACCCGGAGAAAAGTAACCGTCGTCGTTAACCAATAAAAAGGTCGGCATACTTCAATCAAGTATTTTAACCTCTCCCTCACCCGAGACCTCCCCCCTCAGAACCTTACCGAAGGGTGAAAGAACCCTGACCCTACCGCCCACAAAACCGCTGTCAAGAGCTTTAGCCCTGAACGTAATCTCAAGCCCTCCCTTCCTGTATACAGCCCTTACCGTTTCCCCCCTCCTGACCGCGAAAGCCCTCCTCAGGTCTTGCCTCCTTATGGTCTCGCCCTTGCGTATCTCCCTCTTTGCTACGAAGTTTCTGATATCCCCGAGCTCCCTCGGACAGCGCTCAAGGAGGAGAAACTCCCTCTTCGTGTTTCGGGGTGTGAGCCTCTCGGAGGGACGTATGTCACGAAGCGCGACAAAAACGGGACACCTCCAAAGCACGCTTACCGCAACCCTCCCGACCCTGTGGTTCCTCACGAGAAATAGCCCGCGGGGGCTGTTTTCCTTGAGCAGAAGCTCAAAACCCGAAGGGCTTTCGGGAAGGGGGGACAGAACCCTGTAGCCCTTCAGGACAACCCTGTCCCCGAAGCGCCTTCTTAGCTCCTCTTTTATCGCCTCCTCAAGTGAAAGCGGGAAGGAAAACCAAAGGAGGCTAACGGCGCAGATTAGCAGCTTGAGAGAGCATCTCATCCGCAGCTTGTATACCCTTAGTGTTGAACTCGTAAGCCCTTTGGGCTATTATCAGGTTAACCATCTCCTCAACGATGTTCACGTTTGAGCTCTCAAGGTATCCCTGGAGAAGCGTCCCGAGACCCTGATTTCCGGGGCTGTCAACGATTGGCTCACCCGAAGCGGTTGTCTGGATGTAGAGGTTGTTCCCTATGCGTCTCAGACCCGCGGGATTTACGAACTTCGCGAGCTCTATCCTCCCCACCTCCTCAACCTCGGTCGCCCCTTGCCTCAGGACGCTGACCGTCCCGTCGGGCGCTATGCCGATGCTTATAGCGTCGGGGGGTATCGTTATCTCGGGGTCCAAGGGGTAGCCCTCGCTGTTTACAATCCTGCCCTCCGAGTCAAGCCTGAACTGACCGTTCCTCGTATACGCGACGGTCCCGTCTGGTAGGATAACCTTAAAAAAGCCGTCCCCCTGAATGGCGAGGTCAAGCTGGTTGTCCGTCTTTGTGAGATTACCTTGGGTGAATATACCGTATGTGTCCGATACGTAAGTCCCGAGACCCACCTGAAAACCCGAAGGGAGGCGCGTCGTGGGAGACGTCGGTGCGCCCGGCTCCCTCACCGTCTGGTAAAGGAGGTCTTGAAAAGTAGCCCTCATCTTCTTGTAGCCCACCGTGTTGACGTTAGCCATGTTGTGGGAAATCACGTCAAGGTTGGTCTGCTGGGCGGTCATGCCCGAAGCGGAAGTCCAAAGAGCACGAAACATAATCCACCTCCCCTTATTAAAATTTAAGACCCCCCTTCGGGGGGTAAAATTTTTCTTATGAAAATTAATCAGAGATTAGAACTCAGGCTCAAGCTGAGTCTGAACCTGCTTCTCAAACAACAGCTTGAACTCCTCACACTTCAGGCTCAAGAGCTTGAGCATTACATAAACGAGGAGCTACTGAGAAACCCCCTCATAAAGGGGGTCTTTCGGAGGATACCCAAGCGCTTTGAGGTAAAGGAAACGAGCACCCCGGAGATTCCCCTTTCGGAGGGGGAGCTTTCCGAGCTTGAGAGGAACATAAGGATAGAGATGAGCGAGGAGGAGGCGCTCATAGCGCTTGAACTCCTCAGGTTTTGCGATGAGAGGGGTTTTCTGAGGGAAAGCCCTCGGGAGCTTTCAAGCCTTCTGCGCGTTGAGGAGGAAAGAATTGAGGAGGTAAGAAGGAAGCTCATGCGCTTGGAGCCCCTCGGGGTCGGGAGCAGGGACGTGTGGGAGTTTCTTGAGCTACAGATAGACGAGGTGTATCCGGAGGAGTCGGAGAGACTGAAGGGATACCTCAGGTCTATACAAAACGGCTCAAGGAGCATACCCCAAGATGTCAAAGAGAAGCTCTCGCGTCTGACGCTTTCCCCTCTTTCTCCCCAAGAGGGAGGCTACAGGCTCGCGAAGGTAGACGCGGTTATAGAGGAAGAAGAGGGGAAACTCGTTTTTTACCTTTACGACGACTTTATAGACGTAGACCTTAACGAGGAGTATCTTGAGCTATACAGGAAGCACTCGGGGAAACTCAGGGGATTTCTGAGGGAAGCCTTTGAGCGCTACGAAGCCATAAGGAAAGCCCTCCAGATAAGGAAGGAAAACCTCAGGAAGATTCTTAAGATAGTAGTAGAAAGGCAGGGGGAGTTTCTTATGGGAAGGGGGAACCTCAGGACGCTTACGCTCAAGGAAGTCGCCCGTGAGCTCGGTGTTCACGAGTCCACTGTCAGCAGGATAGTGAACTCAAAATACGTAAAGACGCCCGTCGGGACTTACCCCCTTAAGTTCTTCTTCGTCAGACAGTCCGCGGGAGGTGTATCCCAGGACGAGCTTCTCTCACTCGTGGAAAAGATAATACGCGAGGAAGACCCCGCAAGACCCCTCAGCGACGAGCAGATAGCGAGGACTCTCAAGGAGATGGGCTACGAGGTTGCAAGAAGAACGGTAACCAAATACAGGGAGATGCTCGGGATACCCCCCTCACGGGAGAGGAGAAAAAGTGCCTGATATACTGTTAATATGGATACGAGAGATGAAGCCCTGAGACTCTCTCGGGAGGTTCTCGCCCTGCTCCTTGAGTGCGGGACGAAGATAGACGAATACTACAGAGCCTTCAGGGAACTCAGGCTAAAGGAGGACAGGAGTCCGTCCTTCGCGTCCGCGCTCCTGAACGTTGAGCACGCCTTTTTTATGGTCGTTCAGTCCATGAACGTCCTTCGGGAACAGCTCAAACTCCTTGAGGTGGCTACGAAGAAGACAGAAGTAGAGTAATGAGTCTGAAGGTAATCCTCTACGACCCGGAAGAAAAGCTTGATATACTCCTTCGGGACATCTTTGAGGTAACGGGGCACGAACTTTACACCGCGACGGACCCCGAAGAGCTAAAAGAGACCCTGAACACAGACGCAAACCTCATACTCATACCCTTCTCCGAAAGGAAGCTCTGGACTCAAGCCCTCACGAAGAAAGTCCTCATTCCCCTGTTTATCGCCAATGACGAAAAAGAGGAATCACAGATACTCTCCTCGGGCTTTTCCTCCCTTAACGCGGTGAGGATACCCTTCAACCCCCTTGAGCTACTTCACAAGCTGAGCACGCTTGACAAGGAAGAAGACCCAAATCAAGTGGGTCTATTGAACGCCCTCCTTAAGGCTGTATCAAAGGGCGAGAAAAAGGCTTTCTTGGTGAAGGGGGAAAAGGGGGAGTGCTGTGTGTCCGCGGAGCCCCTCGTTTTGTGTTGCAAACCCGAGCGGTTGCGCGAAATCCTCTCCTCACCTCACGAAACGGAGCCCTACGAAGGCGAGGTGAAGGGTGAGGAGTTCGGGGAGCTCGGGGCGCTCTTTTCGCGCCTCCTTGAGACAAAAGAGGAGAAGAAGAAAGCGCGCCCTCCGCGCCCGCGCGTGGCAACTCACGAGGAGTTCATAACCGTCGTCTACGGTGAGGAGTTCTCGGGCGTCTTCAGGAAGAACCTATACGTCCTTACGCTCAAAGGAGTGAGGAACTCGGTCGTTTTGGTAAACCTCGGTTCGCCCGATATGCTCGGGAGCTTGAACAAGGCTATGAAGGAAAAGGGGCTTTCGCTCGGGGAGATATCTCTCGTTCTTATCACCGACTTTGAGCCTTCTTTCGTTGAGATGGTAAGAAGGATTCGCGCGCTAAACCCGCGC
>JAADEK010000006.1 GCA_013153455.1 Aquificota bacterium | reverse complement strand
CGCATACCCTCGGGTGAGCTTTACGACCTTGAGCGCGGGCAAAGAAAGACGCTGAAGGACTACAGCCTGCACATAGGTCTTTCCCTCGGGGACGTTCAGCTTTTCGGTGAGAAGACGGAGTTTCTCTCGCTTTCCGACCTCCTTGAGCTAACGAGGAAGGCTCAGCTTTACGGGCTAAACGCGCACGTATACGCGGGTGAGCTTGTTTACAGACTCCTCTTTTCCTTTATGCCCTTTTTCGGGAGCCTTTCGGTCCTTTACCTCTTTTTGCGCTTCAGGGAGCTGGGTAAGGTTTTGCTTTTCTTTGTCCCCCTTTCGGTTTTGCTTTGGGTTTTGGTTCTCGCGCCGAAGATGATAACCCAAAAGGCGAACCAAGGGAGCGCGCTTTCCCTCCTTCCCGCGCTTTTGCTCTTACTTCTCTCACTAAAAGGAGTAAACGATTTGCGCAAAGGATTCAGGGTCTAAGCTCGCTCCCCCCACGAGAAGACCGTTTATCTCCTCGTGCTTCATAAACTCCTTAGCGTTCTGGGGCTTTACGCTTCCCCCGTAGAGTATCCTCGTCCTTCCCTCGTTCTTGGGATTTATCTCCGAGAGGAGTTGTCTTATGAAGGTGTGAACCTCAACCGCGTCTTGGGGTGTCGCGGGGGTTCCGCTCCCTATAGCCCAAACGGGCTCGTAGGCTATGTCTATGCGGTCCGTGTGCTCCTCTATACCCGAAAGCGCGAGACGAACTTGGGTCTCTATCACCTTGAAGGTCATTCCCGCTTCGCGCTCCTCCCTCGTCTCACCCACGCACAATATGGGTCTGAGACCCTCCTCAAGACACGCTACGAGCTTCTTGTTTATAACCTCGTCGCTCTCGCCGAAGAGTTGCCTCCTTTCGGAGTGTCCGATTATCACGTATTCACACCCTACCTCTTTCAGCATAGGAGGGGAGACCTCACCCGTGTAGGGACCGCTCTTTTCGTAGTGGCAGTTCTGGGCGCCGAGCTTCACACCGCTCCCCTCAAGCATCTCCCCCGCCACATACAGGGAGGTAAAGGGGGGGCAGAGGAGTATCTCCCTGCTTTCGGGGTGCTCAACGAGCCTGAGGAACTTCTCTATATACTCGCGCGTCTCGCTCACCGTCTTGTGCATCTTCCAGTTTCCCGCAATCAGGCGCCTCATAACTTACATTCTACTTAAGATAATTTTTATGAACGCGTGTGAGCGTCTCGCGCACGTTCGGGAGCGCATAGAAAGAGCTTGCGAAAAGGCGAACAGGAAGCCCGAAGAGGTAAGACTCCTCGGTGCGACTAAGACGGTTCCCCCCGAAAGGATAAGGGAGTTCTTCTCGTGCGGGCTTTCACTTTTCGGTGAGAACCGCGTTCAGGAGCTTCTGAAGAAGCAAGAAGCCCTCCGCGGGCTTCCCATAGAGTGGCACTTCATCGGGGTTTTACAGACGAATAAGGTTAAATACCTGATGGGCAGGGTTTCGCTCATACACTCCCTTGACAGGAAATCCCTCGCGGATGAGATTCAAAAGAGGGCGAAAAAGGCGGGAATCGTTCAGGACGTCCTCATTGAGGTGAACGTGGGGGGTGAGGAGACGAAAGCGGGCGTGAGCGAGGACGAGCTTTTTTCCCTCTTTGAGTATACGATGGGGCTTGAGAACGTGAGGGTTTTGGGTCTTATGACGATTCCTCCCTACGAGGAAGACCCCGAGCGCGCAAGACCCTACTTTGAGAAGCTGAGGAAGTTAAAGGAAAAGCTTGAGGAGGAGTTCCGCGTTCGCCTGCCCCACCTTTCCATGGGTATGTCAAACGACTTTGAGGTCGCGATACAGGAGGGGGCTACAATCGTCCGAATAGGGACGCTTCTGTTCGGGGAAAGGTCGTGAGACTCAGGTATAAGATATGGTTTGAGAAAGACCGCGAAGCGGTTCTTACCGAATTGAAATACAAGATATTGAAGAAGATAAAGGAAAAGGGTTCTATAAAGGAAGCTTCGCGCGAGCTCGGGATTTCCTACAAAAAGACGCTTGAGCACATAAAGGCTATGGAGAAGAGGCTCGGCTACAGGGTGGTGGAAAGGAGGAGGGGAAGGGGCGCGAGGCTCACACCGGAGGCTCTCTCACTTCTTGAGCTTTTTGAGAGGGCGGTTTGTGCCTTTGAGGAGGCGAGGAAATCACTTGAGGAGGAGAAGGGCGTTTGACGCGGTCGTTGTATACCTTCTTGGGAGGCGTGTGTCCGCGCTCACGGGTTTTGCGCTTTTTATCCTTTCTTCGTTTATATTCAGCTCTTTCTTCGCCCTCTCAAACTCTTCCCTCGCGAGGAGTTTCGCCTCGTAGAGCTTCATAAGTATCCTGCTCTTTACGTTCGCCTCCGCGTCCCCAGAGGTCTCAACCGACACAAAGAGACTCCCCCCGAGGTCTTTGCTCACCTTCTGCTGAACGCCGTCGCTCTGGGTTGAGGGCATGCAACCGAAGGGCTTTACGGAAACGACGAGGTGGGCGAGTTTGTGCTTCTTTGCGTAAACGTGCTTTCCCACCTCCATGTGCCCCTCACCCCCCGCGAGCTTCGGGCTATAGTAGGGCTGGGCGTATTTCGCGAGCTTTTTTTGGCTCTTGAGGGGGTCGGGTTTGTTCCCGAGGAGAAACCTATACGCGTTGTAGACAGCCCTCAGGTATAGCTTAAGCGCAAGGAGTCCCGCGAGCGTCTTCAGTGCGCCGAGCCTGTCCTTGAAAGCCCTCTCCTTTGTGTCAATCTCACGCTTAAATATCAGGTAGTCTATCCAGGTTGAGACCGGCTCAACGACGGGCTCCGCACCTTCCTCTACGAGCCAGCTCGCGAGGCGGTAGTTAGCGTCTCCCTCGGTCGTTTGCGCGAAAAACTCCCCCGTAATCTTTACCTTTGGTTTCGGGACGAGGTAGTTTACTTTTACCGAGCGGAGCTTCTCCCTCACCCGCGATAGGGCTTTTCTCAAGCCTTTCCTCTCTTTCAGAGCCTCACCGAGGATGAAAAGGGATTCCTCCCTCCAGTTGTCCGTCTCTCCTTTTTGTATCTCATAGGGTTTTGTTTTGTAGTAGATGTCGTTAAGGAGGTCGCCGAGAACTATAGCCTTTATGAGGCTCTTGAAGAACTCCCTGTCAAGCTTTATACCCGCGAGCTGTGCGGACTCAAAGAAGGCTTTGCTTTGCTCAAACGCAAAGACGCGAAATCGTGGGAATCCCGCCTCCTTTAGAGCCTTCCTGTATTCCATCTCATACATACCGAACCTGCAGGGACCGCACGCCCCCGCGGTAACGAACACGTATTCCTCCTCGGGGTTTTCCTCCTTTACCGAGAGGAGGAACTTTATGAGGTTCCCCACGGTGTAATACGTGGGATTACACTGTCCCTTGTTGCAGTATTCCTTACCGAGGCGAAGGGACTCGTTGTCGGGCGTCGGGAGAGGTATGGCTTCATACCCGAGCCCCGAAAGGGCGAAGCTGATGAGCGTGTCGTGAGCTTTTGTGAGCCCTCCGAAGAGTATCTTCATGCGCCACCTCCCCTAAGTGTTTCCGACTCGTAGAGCTTGAGGAAGTAGTCAATCGTCTCAACCCTTATCTTTATGGAACCCGAGGGCTTGTTCTCGTCAAGCTCGTGAAAGGTAAAGTAGGGTGTCTTCGTTCTCCTGAGTATCTCGTCTACGAGTGAGTATATGGGGGCGTCGTGCCCGCAACGGAATGAAGAGAGGTCAACGACCGCGAGGTTCGGGTGGAGCGACGCGAACTTAGCACCCCAGACCTTGAGTGAGGAGTTCTCGCTGTAGCATTTCTTCCACTCGTCGCTTATGTCAAGGGGGTCTTTCTCGCTTCCGAAGAGTTTCGTGAGCGTCTCTTCGTCCCTCGGGAGGCTGTCTATCGTAAAGACGGGATAACCGAGCTTGTTTATCTCCTCCGGTATACCGTGGTTAAGACCGGGGTCGTTGTGGTAGGGGCGCCCGAGGATGAGAACCCCGACCCTTTTTTCCTCTTCAAGTGTTTCTAAAACCTCCTTTGCCTTTCTCCTCAGGTTTTCCTTGTAGGAAGAGAGGGCACCGAAGGCGAGCCTTACCGCTTCCCTGTTTTCCGCCCTCGTTATACCGAAGACCGGGGAGAAGGTCTCGTAAAGCTGGCGCTCAAGAAGCTCCTCGTCCTCAAAGTCAAGAACGGGGTTGAGGAAAAGAACTCCCCTCTTTCTGAACTCGTCCTCTTCCGTTGTGAAGCTCGCCTTCACGACCTCGGGTGTTGCGGATACGGTGGGGCAAGCCCAATGCCCCTCCGCGTTCCTGAGCTCCGGAGGGAGCGTCCTCACGCAGGGAAAGAGTATGATATCAACCTCCTCCTCGTAAAGGAGGTGGTGCGTGTGTGCGAGGGCTACCTTTGAGGGAAAGCACGGGTCTATTGAACCCCTCTTTGCTCCCTTTCTGTATAGCTCTTCGCTCGTCGGGGGGGAGAAGATTACCTTTCGGACACCGAGGGCTTCAAGGTATGTCCTGAAGAAGGGGGCAAGCCCGTAGGTATTCAATACCCTCGGTATCCCGACGCGCGCCCTTCTCAAGAAAGCGAGCTTTTTCTTCCTGAAGATGTCCCTCCACGTGCTCCTCACAACCGCGGGGGGGTTGTATGAGGAAAAGAGGAGCTTGTTTGAGAGTTCAACAAAGTTGGGGAACTTTTGCTTTTGCTTTGAGCGCTCCGCCATAAGCTTCCTGAGCTCGTCTTTCGTGAGAACCTCCCCCTTCTCGCAGGGCGCGATTATGTGCGTGTATTTCCTCTCTCCCGCCCTCAGCTCAACGAACGTCCTCACGCACTTGTTTTGGCAAAAGTGGCAACGCGTCTCCTCACCCCTTTTCGTCTCGTAGTCTATGCTTGTGAGGTTCTCAAAGCCGATGAAGTTGGTCACGCGACAGCCTCCTTGAGCTTTATAGCCCTCATAGCCTCAAGTCCCGCGCCTATTGCTCCCGCGACGGAACCGTGCGGGTGCACGTAGACGCGCGCGTCCGGAACCCTTTGGGTTATGAAGTCTACCTGAGCCTTCACGACCGCGAGGTTCTTATGCGTTCCCCCCTGAAGGACGAAAACCTTCCCGAGCCTCCTGAGGTTAGGCTCTTGCATCACGTAAAGCCAAACGTTCAGGGGAAGAACCTTAGCGAGCCCAGCCATTATCTCCTCCGCGTTCCAACCGAGCTGTTGGAAGTTTACTATGTCCGCCTCCAAGAACACCGCGCACCCGAAGTTAAACGAGGGACAGAACCTCGCCCTGAAGGCTACCTGCGCATACTCCTCAACCCTGTAGCCGAAGCGCTGGGCTGTAGCCTGAAGGTAGTATCCGTTTCCCGCGGAGCACTGCGTGTTTAGCCTGAAGTCCTTTACCTTCCCGTCACGTAGGATTATCACCTTTATGTCCTGACCGCCCACGTCGCATATGACCTCCGCGTCGGGAAAGAACTTAAGGGCTCCGAGCGTGTGGGCTACGGTCTCAACAATCGCAACATCACCGCCGAAGGCGGTCTTTAATAAATCCTTTGCGTATCCCGTAAAACCTACACCGAGGACTTCGGTCTTTATACCGAGCCTTTCCGCGTCCTCCTTTAGCTTCAGGAGTATCTCCTTCGTATCACGTATGGGGTCTCCCTCCGAGAGCTTGTATGCGCTCAGAATCAGCTCGCCCTTCTCGCTCAGGAAAACGCCCTTCGTTGAGGTTGAGCCCCCGTCAACACCTATGTAAACGCCCCGAACGTCCTTAGGAGCGGGTGCGGGAGGAGCGGGCGCGTATTTTTTGAGGAATTCCTCAAGCTCTTCGCGCGTCTTCCAAAGGGCGGGCTGTCCCGTTTGCTCTTTTATCTTCTCCCTTTCCTCAAGGAACCTGTAAAGCGGGGAGAGGTCCTCAACCTCCCTCACCTCCTCAAACTCCGAAAGCAGGGCGCTCCCGAGGGCTACGAAATACGTCGCATCCTCCGGGAGGAAAACCTCACCCCCTTCAAATCCCCTCTCCTCCCACAGGCTCCTTATGTGATACTCCCAAGCTTCACGGAGCGCGGGGAAGTAAGCGTTCGGACCCCCGAGGAGCAGAACGTCGGGTCTCGGTGTGTGTCCCCTCGTGAGGACGGTGAGGTTCTGAAGGACTATCGCGTCAAAGAGGGAGATTATCAGCTCGTCCTTCGGGACACCGCTTTTTTGGAGGGAGTTTATGTCGCTCTCCGCGAAAACACCGCACTTGCCCGCCACGGGATGAACCTTCTTGGGGTCGTAGCGTATGGAGCTCACCTCCTCGGGACTCAACGAGAGCTTTGTCAGTATCCTGTCTATCGTCGCTCCGGTTCCTCCCGCACACTTGTCGTTCATGCTCGCGAACTTCCTCACCCTCTCCCCTTCGCGTATCCAAACGATAAACTTCGCGTCCTGACCCCCGAGCTCAAACACGGAGCCAGCCCTCGGAAAGAGCTTCTCCACCGCAAACCCCAGAGCGTTTACCTCCTGAATAAACTTCCCCCCAAGAAGCTCCGCGACCCTCCTCGCACCGCTTCCCGCGCAAAAGAGGGCGAACCTCTTTACGCCCAGCTCCCTTTTTATCCTCTCAAGGAAGTCTATGACGGTCTCCATCTGGCGCGTTTTGTGGCGCCTGTAGTCCTTCCAAAGGACGTTTCCCCTCTCGTCAAGAACGACCGCCTTTACGGTCGTGGAGCCGACATCAAGCCCCACCCTCAGCATCTCTTCCTCCCTCGTTCCATGTTAAAAGTTAATGAAGCGCTTCGCGCTTGTTTCATGATTTTCGCCATACCCGCTTAAAATTATCCCACTATGAGGAAGGAGGAACTCCCGAAAGTCCTCGGGATACTGAAGCGGGAATTCAGAAAATGGAACGCACCCGTGGGGCGGATGATGAGAACGCACGGGGGGGAACCCTTTCGCGTGCTCGTTTGTGCGCTCCTTTCTACGCGAACGCGGGACGACACAACGCGCGAAGCCTGCGAGCGCCTCTTTTCGCGCGCAAAGAGTCCCGAAGAGCTCCTACAGCTTACACAAAGCGAGATAGAAAGGCTAATATACCCGGTGGGCTTTTATCGGACGAAGGCAAAACAACTTAAGGAGATTGCGAGGGTTCTCAGCGAGGAGTTCGGGGGTAGGGTCCCGGACACGCTTGAGGAGCTTCTGAGGCTTCCGGGGGTCGGCAGGAAGGTCGCCAACCTCGTTCTTTCAAAGGGATTCGGTAAGCCCGCGGTCGTTGTTGACGTCCACGTTCACCGGATAACAAACAGGTGGTGCCTCATAAAGACGAAAACGCCCGAGGAGACGGAGAGGAAGCTGATGGAGATACTTCCCCCCGAGCTGTGGGGGGAGGTGAACTACCTTCTCGTTGCGTTCGGGCAGAGCGTATGCTTGCCCAAAAAACCGCTTTGCCACGCCTGCCCGATTGAGAGCTACTGCTCAAAGTGCTTTTAACCCTTCTCACCGCCTATACCGAAGTCCTCGGGCTTTATGTTCTCAAGCCACTCCCTCAGTTTCTTCTTCTCCTCGTCCTCCTGCGGTTGGGGTATCGCGGATTTCTCAAGGACTTCGGGTGTGGTGAATATGGGGGCGCCGAATCTGAGGGCTAAGTTTATCGCGTCGCTGGGGCGGGAGTCTATGACGAGTGTGTTGTTCCCTTGGTTTATGTATATCTCCGCGAAGTAGGTGTGGTTTCTAAGGTCGCTTATCACGACCCTCTCAACGTTCCCGCCCATCTCGGTGATGATGTTCTTAAGGAGGTCGTAGGTCATCGGGCGGGGAGGCTCTACCCCTTGAAGCTTCATCGCTATTGAGTTGGCTTCCCACGCCCCTATCCATATGGGCAGGATTACGGTCTCGTCTTCTTTACTCTTTAGGACAACTATCGGCATCTGGGACGTGGGGTCTAAGGTGATGCCGTGAACTTCCATCTCAACAAGCTCGCTCATTTTACCACCTCCAGTATCTCACCCTCAAGGTTGAAGGGTGAAGCCTTTGTGACCTTAATCCTCACAATCTTTCCGAGAAGCTCGGGGCTTCCCGAGAGGGTAGCCCACTTGTTCGTGCTCGTCCTCCCTATGAGCTTCCCGTCCTTCTCCTCCTCTACGAGAACCTCCTGAACGGTTCCCTCGTAGCTCTTCGCTATCTCCGAGAGGATGCTCTTTTGGAGCTCAAGGAGTCTCCTCATCCTCTCCGTCTTTACCTCATCGGGGAGCTGTCCCTCCATGTTTGCGGCGGGTGTCCCGGGACGGGGTGAGAACTTGAAGGAGAAGACCTGTTCAAACCTTACCTTCTTGAGGACGTCAAGCGTTTCCTCAAAGTCCTCTTCGGTTTCCGTGGGGAAACCGACTATCACGTCCGTTGATAGGGCTATACCCTTTACCTTTTCCTTTAGCTTTCGTATCTTCTCAAGGTATTCCTCCTTCGTGTATCCCCTGTCCATAAGGGCGAGAATCCTGTCCGAACCCGCTTGAAACGGAAGGTGAAGGGCGTTGCAGACTTGGGGTATCTCCGCCATAGCTTCAATCACGTCGTCGGTGAGGTCTTTCGGGTGTCCGGTTGTGAAGCGTATGCGCTCAACGCCGGGTATTTGCGAGACGCGGTAAAGGAGCTCCGAGAAGGGAACGGGCTCGGGGAGGTCTCTTCCCCAAGCGGTTACGTTCTGACCGAGGAGGTGTATCTCCCTCACTCCCTCATCGGTGAGCCTCTTTACCTCCTCAAGGATGCTCTCAAGGCTCCTTGAGCGCTCGCGCCCTCGGGTTGCGGGAACAACGCAGTAGGTGCATCTCTTATCACAGCCCTTCATAACGGTCACGTATGCGCAATAAGGGTTATCGCGCTCGGTCGGGAACTCCCATATCTTGTCCTCGTCGGGCGGGGGTTCGTCAAGTATGGCTATGGCTTTGTATCCCGCTTGAGCTTGATTTATGAGCTCCGGAAGCTGGTGCATGTTGAAGGAAGAGAACATTATGTCTATGACGGGAGCCTTCTGAACGAGCTCCCAGCCCGCCCTCTGCGCGAGACAGCCCGCTACCGCTATAAGGGCGTTCGGGTTCTTTTCCTTTATCTTTTTATACTCACCGAGGTGTGAGAGAACCTTTTGGTCGGGTTTCTCACGAACGGTGCATGTATTTAGTATGATTAAGTCCGCCTCTTCCCAAGTGTTTGCGGGTTCGTATCCGATACTCCTCAGGAGCCCCCTCAGGCGCTCCGAGTCGTTAAAGTTCATCTGACAACCGAAGGTCTTTATGTAAAACTTCTTACTCATAAATATTTAATATATGGTTGCGGGGGGACTAAAAGCGCGCCCCCACCGAGAGCGTGATGAGGTGAGCGCTTATATCGCTGAAGTTACCCTCCCTTATCCTGAGGTTGTTTACGTTTCTCTCCCCGTTTGCGAGGTAAAGGTAAGCCAGACCCACTTCCCAGTTTTTGTTTAACCTGTATAGACCTCCCGCGGAGAGTATCCAGACGTATTTAGGCTCCGGGAGTTCAAAGCCGAGGCTCTCTTGGGGTATAGGTGACTGCCCGTAAGCTATCCCGAGCATGCCCTCAAACCTCTCACCGAAGCGGTGGGAGATGCCGAACCTGTAGGTGTTTACGTCGTCCCAGTCCTTTTTTATCGGTTTTCCGAGCTTTGCCTCCGCGACGGGGTCGTCGTAGTTGAAATCAAGCCAATCGTATGAAGACCAAAACGTCCTCTCAAGCGTAAACTCAAGCGTCGTGTTCCCGAGCTCGTAAGCGACCGAGAGCCTGAGCTCCGCGGGAAGGGGAACGCTGACATCACCCGATGTATTGAGCGGGTAAGTCCCGAGCTGTCCGTTCGCGTCGCCCTCTATATCAAGGTCAACCTTTGAGCGCCAAAGGGCGGAGAGGGTGAGGGATTCCGTCGGCTTGAACGAGACCGAGAGGTAATACCCGGGTTTTACGTCCGTATCCCCGTCAAGCTCAACCCGAAAAGCCCTCGGGTGCTCAAGCTGAACCGTCCCCGTAGCGTATACAGCCCTGAGACCTCCCCCGAGGGCGAGCTTCTCGTTTACCTTCCAAGAGAGCGCAAAGTCAAGCTCGTAGACCTTCAGCGTAAACTCCTTCGCGTATACGCTCGCGGGGTATTGGTCCCACTTCTTTGATAGACCCGCGGGCGTGACGAAGGCGATACCGAAGCGCAGGCTCTTGTAGGGCGGAAAGACGAGGTGGAGGTAGGGAGCCACGTGCGTTTCGGATGAGGAGCTTGTGCTCGTCGGGACATACGCTCCCAACACAGGGTCAAGGACAGCTCCCCGAAAGTCTATCTCGGGGAGGTAAACGATGCGTATACCCGTCTCAAAGAGCCAGCTCTCTTTTAGGAAGCTCATGTTCGCGGGGTTGAAGTGAACCGCGTCCGCGTGATTTGCGGATGCTGTATACGCTGCGGATGTTGCGGTTGAGCGAAGGGACTGCTCCGGTATCCTGTAGCCTATCGCGATACAAAGCGCGGGAACGGAAAGGAGGAGCCCGAAAGCCTTCTTCATTTCCACCTCCCGAAAACTATTTTAAGTTTTTGTAATCAATTGAAGCCCTTATAAAGGATACAAAGAGGGGATGGGGTGCGAAGGGTTTGCTCTTGAACTCGGGGTGAAACTGGCAACCGAGATACCAAGGGTGTGAGGAAAGCTCCATTATCTCAACGAGCGTCCCGTCGGGGGAAAGTCCCGAAAAGACCATACCCGCGTTTCGGAAGGCTTCCCTGTAGCGGTTGTTGAACTCATACCTGTGGCGGTGGCGCTCGTAAACGAGGGTTTTTTTGTATACGCGGTGCGCGAGCGTTCCCTCAACTATCCTGCAGGGGTATGCGCCGAGGCGCATCGTCCCCCCGAGTCTGTCTATCTTCTTTTGCTCCTCCATTATGTCTATTACAGGGTGGGGTGTTGAGGGGTCAAACTCGGTTGAGTTCGCATCCTCAAGCCCGAGGACGTTCCTCGCGAACTCTATAGCCATGAGTTGCATACCGAGGCATATACCGAAGGTCGGTATACCTTTCTCCCTTCCGAAACGAAGGGCTTCAATCTTTCCCTTTATGCCCCTCTCACCGAAACCCCCGGGGACGATGATACCGTGAACGTCTTCAAGCTCCTCAACCGAGAGGTTCTCGGAGTTTTTAAAGATAACGTTCACCCTCGCCCTGTTGGCTACCCCCCCGTGTATGAGCGCTTCTATTACGCTCTTGTAAGAGTCCCTCAGCTCAACGTATTTCCCAACGAGGGCTATCCTCACCTCTTGGTCGGGGTTCTTTAGGATATTTACGACCTTTTTCCACCTTCCGAGGCTTACCTCCCTGTGGGGGAGGTTCAGCTTTTGTGTGATTATCCTGTCTATCCCTTGCTCTTTTAGCTTGAGGGGAACCTCGTAAGCGAACTCAACGTCTGGGGCGGATATAACCGCTTCTTCTTTTACGTTCGTAAAGAGGGCTATCTTTGACTTTATACCCCTCGGGAGTTCCCTGTCCGCCCTGCATATGATTATGTCGGGTTGTATACCTATGGCGCGGAGTTCCTTAACCGAGTGCTGTGTGGGCTTTGTCTTTAGTTCACCGACCGCCTTTATGTAGGGAACGTATGTGAGGTGAATGAAGGCGTAGTTTCCGCTCCCGAGCTCAAGCGAAAGCTGACGAACCGCCTCAAGGAAGGGAAGCCCCTCTATATCTCCCACGGTTCCCCCTATCTCAACGAGGACGATGTCGTTGTTCCTTTCCACTTTCCTTATTGAGCTTTTTATCTCTTCCGTGATGTGGGGGATTACCTGAACGGTCGCACCCAGAAAGTCCCCCCTCCTCTCTTTTGTGATAACGTTGTAGTAGATACGACCCGCGGTGACGTTGTTGTCGCGCGTCATCACCGCGTTTGTGAAGCGCTCGTAGTGCCCCAGGTCAAGGTCCGTCTCCGCCCCGTCCTCGGTCACGTAGACCTCCCCGTGCTGGTATGGGCTCATCGTCCCCGCGTCAACGTTGAGGTATGGGTCAAGCTTTTGGAGCGTGACGCGGTAGCCCATCTCCTCAAGGATTGAGGCTATGGACGCGGAGGTGATACCCTTCCCGAGCGACGACAGAACGCCCCCGGTGATGAATATGAATTTTGCCATGTAAGAAAATTGTGAACCACCCGGCACTAAAGTGCAAGGCTTCGGGGAGGGTTTACACTCTCTGCGGGGTGTCTT
>JAADEK010000088.1 GCA_013153455.1 Aquificota bacterium | reverse complement strand
CCACCGTAGTCTCAATGGACCTCCCCTTTGCCCAGAAGCGTTTTTGTGAGAGCTTCTCAATAGGCAACCTCACCGTAGCTTCCGACTACAGATACAGGGACATGACCAAGTGGGGCGTCGTGATAGGTGAGGGAGCGCTCACGGGACTCCTTGCGAGGGCTGTCTTCATCGTTGACAAGCGGGGTAATGTAGCTTACGTCCAGCTCGTTCCCGAAATCACGCAGGAACCCAACTACGAGGAGGTTCTCTCAAAGCTCAAGGAGCTTCTCTAAAGCTTGAGTATAATATTTAATTGAAAACCATTTTCAGAAAGGAGGTGAGAAGATGGACGTCAAGGAAATCGCGAAGAAGATACTTGAGGAATGCCCCGTAAGGGTGGGTGATAAGGTTCCAAACTTTGAGATGGAGACCTACGAGCCCGCGACCGGCAAGTTCGGGAAGGTCGTCCTTGAGGAACTTCTCAAGCAAGGAAAGTGGGTAATACTCTTCTTCTACCCCGCGGACTACACATTTGTATGCCCCACGGAGCTTGCGGACCTCGCGGAAAAATACGACGAGCTAAAACAGCTCGGCGCGGAAGTCATATCCGTCTCAACGGACACCAAATACGTCCACCTCGCTTGGCACAGGGATGAGCCCCTCCTCAAGAACGTCAAATACCCCATGGGAGCAGACCCCACGGGTAAGGTATCAAGGCTCTTCGGTGTTTACGACGAGAACACGGGTCTGGCTCTCAGGGGAACCTTCATAATCAACCCCGAGGGTATGCTCGTCGGAAGCGAGGTAAACTACTACAACGTAGGAAGGAACGCGGACGAGCTCGTTCGCAAGATGAAGGCAAACGTTTACCTCATGGAACACCCCGACGAAGCTTGCCCCGCAAAGTGGGAACCCGGAAAGAAGACGCTAAAGCCTTCCGAGGAGCTCGTCGGAAGGGTAGGGGAATACCTAAACGAGTAATCCCTTCGGGGGCACCCGCCCCCTCAAATATCAAGCGGAAACTTCAGCCTCAATCTTTTCAAGCAGTTCAAGAACCCTTTTCGCGGACTCCTTTAGCTCTTGAGGGTTTTGAAACTCCCTTATCTCCCTGACAATCACCGCAAGTGCACCGAACAGCTCCTCCTTCATAGGACCCCTCCCCTGCTTTATGCGGTATGTAGCGTTTCTAAGGGGTTCCTTTATAGCTTCAATTATCTCAAGGAGTTGGGTCTCGTCCTTTGCGGACGAAAGCTCCCTTATTTGTTCCCTGAAGCGCTTCAGCAGTTCAAGCCCCACCCTGAAATCCGCATCCATCTGCATGCGATTACCTCCCTTAAGGTATTGTAGAGGGGGAAATGGAGCGGGCGACGGGACTTGAACCCGCGACCTCCTGCTTGGGAAGCAGGCGCTCTACCTCTGAGCTACGCCCGCTATATATAGTAAATTTAACACATCCGCGGGAGGGGGTGTTATAAACTATAAGTGGAGGTTCCCTATGGGAAAGAAAGTAAAGATTTACATAGACGATAGGGAGATAGAAACCCAAGAGGGTAAGACGGTCCTCCAAGCTGCGCTTGAGAACGGCATAGATATCCCATACTTCTGTTATCACCCCCGCCTGCCTATAGCGGGCGCCTGCAGGATGTGCGTCGTCTACTGGGAGGATATAAACCGCCTCGTCATATCCTGCAACCTACCCGTCAAAGAGGGTATGAAGATAAGGACGCACCGCACGAGCGAGCTCGTAAGGAAGCAACAAAAATACCTCCTTCAGGCTCTCATGACACGCCATCCCCTTGATTGCCCTATATGCGACAAAGCGGGGGAGTGCGACCTTCAGAACCTCGGGGCTATATACGGACCCCAGAAACAGATAGTCCCCGTTTCCGCGCTTGAAAAGGAAAGACACCAGCACGACTGGGAGAGCGACTTTCTTGAGTATTACTCAAACAGGTGCGTAGTTTGCTACCGTTGCACGCGCGCGTGCGACGAGGTCGTCGGGGCGAGGGCGCTTTACGTTGACGAGAGGGGCTTTCACTCAAACATAACCCCCGCGGAAAGACCTATGGACACATCCTCGTGTGAGATGTGCGGTATATGCGTGGCGGTCTGCCCCGTGGGAGCTATACTCTCAAAGCCCTTCAAGTTCTGGACCCGCAGTTGGCTCCTTGAGAGGGAAAAAACCCTTTGCACCTTTTGCCCCGTCGGGTGTGATGTTATTGTTGAGTTCGGGACGGGGGACTGGAGGGCAAAAAGGAAGGTATACAGGACGAAGCCTACCGAGGAGCTGAACGTATGCGCTAAAGCTTTCTTCGGTTATGACGCGCTGAACCACAGGCGCCTTTTAAAGACGCACGTGGGAGAAAGGGAAGAAACGCCGGGGAACGTCGTTAACCTGCTTTCTACGCTCCTTACCGAGCACGGGGGAAAGACCGCTATAATACTCTCCGCACATCTTCCCGCGGAGATTATAGACAGCGCGGTCAGGCTCGCAAAGGGGGCAAACTCATACATAACCGCACCCCAAAGCGGTGAACTTTTTTCACTTCTTGACGAGCTCGGGAGCTACGAACTACCGAAACCCCAAGAGCTCGCCTCCGCGGACGCGCTCGTCTTTGTAGGGGACGATATATCCTCCGTAGCGAGCGTCCTTACATACTGGGCAAAAAGGAACGTATACAAGATAGGAAGGACGGAAAGGGACCAAAAACTCAAACCCAAAGACATAACGCCCGAAGAACTTGAGAGCCTCTCGGGTAACGTATACGTCCTCTTCACACCCCACATGATGCCACAAGAAGACCTAATTGGGACCCTGAAGAGGCTCAGGGACGAAAAGGGCTTCAAGCTCGTTCCCGTTGTGAAAGACCCCAACGCCCTTTACCTGTATGAAGCACTGAAAGGTATATACTCGGACGTCGGTGAGGTTATTGAGCTCGCACTATCGGGACAAATAGAGAACCTCATCGTCTTCGGTGAGGACATACTTGAGTTTTACGAGCCTTCGCTTTTTGAGGAGTTGTCTCAAAAGCTTGAGCACCTGATAGTGGCAAGCCCCTTCTCCGACGGTCTTTCGGAGTTTGCTCACATAAAGATTCCTATGTCACTCATGGGTGAGAACGAAGGGACTTACGTAACCTTCTTCGGAAAGAAGAGAGGAAAAAGATTCCTGCCTTGGGCTTTTGACGATATAGGCTTCTGGGCTTACGTTTGTGAGGGTGTCCCGGAGGGAGGGCAGGTAAAGCGGGTTAAGGGTAAAAACCCAAAGAGGCGCTTCTTCCCTCACCTTTACAGAAACAGCTGGGTGAGCGAAAGAAGCAGAAACCTCTCGGTTCTTTACGAAAAGAATACCGCTCCCCTTCGGGCTTAGCGCCCGTATTTCTTCTTTATCGCACTTGATTGAATCTTCCAGTATATTACGAGAATCACCCAAGGGAAGACCACTATAAAGAGGTAGGACAGAATCTCACCCATACTCATCTTCCTTCCACTCCTTGAGAGCCCTTCCTATGTCCGCACGTGTTATTATACCGATGAGTTTCATAGAGCGCCTGTCGCTCACAACCGGTAGCCTCCCTATCTCACGCGTTGATATAAGACGGAGGGCTGTGGCGAGGCTTTCCTCTCCCTCAAGGACTACAATCTCCCTCCTCATAACCTCCTTTACCTTCACGCTTGCCCTCAGGGCGTGAGGGACCCTAAGGACGTCGCTTCTCGTTATTATCCCGACGAGCTGACCCTTCTCAACGACCGGAAGACCCCCGACCCCCCTCTCCTCAAGGACTTTCTCAACCTCCGAGAGCGTCGCTTCCGGGTTCGTCGTTATGAGTTCCCTTGACATGTAATCCCTTACCTTTAGCTTCTCAAGGACGTAGACACCCATTTGGCGCATGTGAACGGGGGAGTCAAAGCGCGTATCAACCTGACTGGGGAATATACTCCCCTCACCGCTCAGGAAATACGTGATGAAGACCGCTATAAGTGCGGGAACCAAAAGCTCGTATCCCCCCGTCATCTCCGCGACGAGTATGAGCGTTGAGAGCGGAGCCTTCGCAGCGCCCGCAAAGAGGGCAACCATCCCCACTATCGTGAATGATGGAACGTCAAGGGAGAGCGAAAACCGCTCGTTCAAAAAGAGCGCATAGCTCGCCCCCGCAAACCCCCCTATCATAACCGAGGGACCGAAAACCCCGCCCGAACCCCCCGAGCCTATCGTGAGGGAAACACCCACAAGGACGCCCAAAAGAGCGAGAAGCGTAAAGGTGTAGTCGTTTATCTTCCCGTCAAGTGTGAGCTGGAGCCAGCCGTATCCGCTCCCTATCGCGGGCGGGATGAGCGCGCCCACCGCGCCCGCGAGAGCACCCCCGAGGGCAGGCTTGAGGGCGCCCGGGAGGGGAAGCGAGCGAAAGAGCGCCCCCGCCCGCCTGAAGGTGCTCACATAAAGGCGCGTCACGAGCGCGCAAAGAAGCCCGAGACCCGCGTATGCGAGGAGGGAAAGGGGTGAGGTCTCGTGAAAGGGGGGTATCTTTGCGGAAAAGACGGGTTCAAAACCGTAAACGCTTCCGTAGACGCTGTAAGAGATGAGGGACGCTATGAAGCTCGGTATCATCGTCTCAACGTAAAAGTCCCTTTTGAAGAATATCTCCGCGCTAAGAAAGGCTCCCGCGAGCGGAGCCTTGAAGACCGCAGCCACGCCCGCACCGAGCCCAACAGCGAGGGCTTCCCTCCTTTGGGCTTTCGGGAGGTTCAAAAGTCGCCCGACGAACGAGCCTATCCCCGCGCCCGCGAGAGCCATGGGTCCCCACTTTCCCGCGGTTCCCCCGCTCCCTATCGTGAGGGCGGAGGAAAGGAGCTTAACGAGCGCGTCCCGAAGCGGGACTTCCCTGCCCGTGTGGTAGGCGCGAATCGCGCTGTCGGTCCCGAAGCTGGGGTCCGAGACGAGATAACGGGAAAGGAGTCCCGAGACGAGACCCGCAAGACCCACCGCGAGTGGAAGGAGGTAAGCCCTCTGGGGTTGGGGTGTGAAGAAGTCCCTTGAGCCCTCCCCCGAGGGCAGGGGCTGGTAATACCCGATGAGTTTCTCAAGGACGAGGTGCGTCGTGAGGTTCAGGATTTCCGTAAAGAGGATACCGCATATTCCCGAAAGAAAACCGATAAGTAGGGGTAGGAATAAGTATTTTCTAACCATACAGACTAAAAATTTTATAAAATAAGCCCGATGCGCATACTCCTCGTGGGTCTCGGTAATATGGGAACCAAATACTTATCAAAGGTTACACAGCTTGGCTTTGAGCCCGTGCTTTACGATACGGACAAGAGTAAGCTCTCCTCTCTCCCCTTTCCCTCCTGCGAGGAGCCCGAAGAAGCGGACGCAAATCTCGCCATCGTGGCGGTAGACCCAAAGCACCACGTCCCTATAGCGAAGAGGCTCCTTGGCAGGGGTATGCGCGTTTTGCTTGAAAAGCCACCCGCCCTCTCAAGCGCGGAGTTTGAGGAGATAAGCTCCCACCCGCTCCTTGAGGTCTCGGAGATTGAGCTCTATTCGGAGGCGGTAAAGGGCTTCCCGAGCGTAAAGCCCCGTCGCATAGTCGCACAGCGCTACGGGAGGGGCAGGGGATACGTGAGTCCGCTTTGGGACCTCGCTTGGCACGACCTGTATATACTTCAATACCTCTTCGGGGATGTTTCGGTTGAGAGCATGAGGAGGGAGGGAGAGCTTTGGGAGCTTGAGGGAAGGGCGGGGGGTGTTCCCTTCGTCCTTCGCGTCGCTTGGAATCATCCTTCCCCTTCAAGGCTTTGGAGGGTTGAGACACAAGATGGTGAGATAATTATGGACTTCCAAAGGGAAGAGATAAGGACGCCGGAGGGTGTGAGGGCTCGGCTCTTTGGTGATAAGCTCACGGAGATGATTCTTGACTTTGTAGAGGGTAAAAGGAGGGAAGGTAGCGCCCGAAGGGCGCTCAATAATTTAAAGATACTTGAGTCTTTAGGTGCGCTCCGCGGTGATTAGTATATTTTTCGGTGATATAACCTTTTTGTCCCTTTTCATCTTTACCCTCAGCTCGGGTGAGAATAGGTCTTTTAGGTAATAACACCACGCTTCGTATACACCGAGCTCGTCTATGAGGAACTGGTAGCGCTCCCGCGGAAAGTCCCCCTCACAGCAGGGCATGAGGACACCGAGCTTTACGTTTTTGCATGTGTTCGTTATGCGGGCAAAGCGCTCCGAGAGCTCCCTGCAAAGGTGAGACCCCACAAGGACGACCTTCTCACCCGCTTCCTTTACGAGTTTCTCAAAGTCCTCGCTCATTATATCCGCGTTTACGAACCTGACGTTCTTAAGGAAGTTCAGGTGTGAGCGCTCCGCGTTCGTGTCTATGTCAACGGATATGACGCGCGTCTTTGGGTGCATGAGTGCGATGAGCGTGGTGAGAAAGCCCTTCCCGGAGCAGGCGTCTATCACGACCGCGTCGGGGTTCTTTATGAGGAAGTCCCTTATCCTTTCCCTTATAGCCATGGCTTCGGTTATCTCCTTCCAGAAGGTGTTTTTTCGTCTGAGTTTGCGAA
Source organism: Aquificota bacterium (assembly GCA_013153455.1). Lineage (GTDB taxonomy): Bacteria > Aquificota > Aquificia > Aquificales > Aquificaceae > Aquifex. The sequence continues at coordinate 5,673 of JAADEK010000088.1, read as the reverse complement.
ACTCGGGACGCTCCTCAAAGAGTTTTGATACGCGGAGTTTCTTAAAGGCGCGAACGTAGGGGTTTTGAGCGAGGGCTATCGTTTCGGGCATCAATAAATTAAGATATTACTTTAAACCCTAAGGAGAGGAGGTTAGCAAATGCTACTGAACCTTGATATTAGGACACAGCTAAAGGAACTTGCGAAGAAGGAGTTCAAGGAGCCCGTGACGATAAAGCTCTTTTCACAAGCGATAGGGTGCGAGAGCTGTCAGACCGCGGAGGAACTGCTAAAGGAAACGGTTGAGGTTCTTTCCGAAGCGGTCGGTAAAGACAAGATAAAGCTTGAGATTCTCTCCCCCTTCACGAACAAGGAAGAGGCGGAGCGCTACGGTGTTGACCGCGTTCCCACGATAGTCATAGAGGGTGATAAGGACTACGGTATAAGGTATATAGGTCTGCCCGCGGGTCTTGAGTTCACAACGCTCATAAACGGTATATTCCACGTCTCAAAGCGCCAGCCTCAGCTCTCGGAGAAGACCGTTGAATTCCTCAAGCAGATAGACATACCCATAGAGATATGGGTATTCGTGACGCAAACGTGCGGATACTGCCCCGCTGCTGCGGTTATGGCTTGGGATTTTGCTCTCGCGAGCGACTACATAACCTCCAAGGTGATTGACGCGTCGGAAAACCCCGACCTCGCACAGCAGTATCAAGTCGTCGGTGTTCCGAAGGTGGTAATAAACAGGGGTATGGCTGAGTTCGTCGGGGCACATCCCGAGAACGCCTTCCTCGGTTACGTGATGGCGGTATACGAGAAGCTAAAGAAAGAGCAAAGTGAAACTCAATGAGATTTCTTGATAAGTTCTTCAAAAAGAAGCGAGAGGAGGCTCTCTGGACGAAGTGTCCCTCTTGTAAGAGTCTCCTGTATGTTCCCGACCTTGAGAAGAATCTAAAGGTTTGTCCCAACTGCGATTACCACTTTCCGCTCTCCGCGCGCGAGCGCATAAAATACACCCTTGACGACGAAAATCCCGAGATACTCTTTGAGGAGGTTCTCCCCTCCGACCCCCTTTCGTTCAAAGACACGAAGAGCTACAAAGACAGGCTAAAGCGCGCGCAAGAGGAGACGGGGCTCAGCGAGGCTCTCGTCGTCGCGGAGGGACACATAAAGGGGAGGAAGGTTCTCCTCGCGGTTATGGACTTTAACTTCATAGGCGGGAGTATGGGCTCCGTTGTGGGTGAGAGGTTCTACAGGGCTTGTAAGAGGGCGGTTGAAACAAACACACCCCTTGTTTCCTTTTCCGCGTCTGGCGGTGCACGCATGCAGGAGGGGATACTCTCCCTTATGCAGATGGCAAAGACGACCTTCGGCGTCGGGCTCTTGAAGGAGAAAAAGGTTCCCTACATAAGCGTTCTTACAAACCCGACGATGGGGGGAGTTTCCGCGAGTTTCGCGTTTTTGGGGGACGTGATACTCGCGGAGCCAAAGGCGATAATAGGATTCGCGGGACCCCGCGTAATAGAGCAAACGATTAAACAAAAACTACCCGAAGGGTTCCAGACCTCGGAGTTTCTCCTCAAGAAGGGTCAGATAGACATGGTCGTTCACAGGAAGGACATGAAGGATACGCTCGCCCGCCTGCTTGATACACTCCGATACTCGGAAAGATGCACACGAGCCTCCTGAACTTCATCCCCGAAACCTACCCCTTTCCGCTTTGGGAAGCCTTTTTGAGGATAGTCCTTTCCGCGCTTTTGGGTGCGCTCGTGGGCTTTGAGAGAGAGCGCAGGAAACAGCCCGCGGGACTGAGGACTCACGCGGTTCTCGCGCTCGGCTCTTCCCTCATCACGCTCACCTCAATATACATAACCCACAGATACGGGGGATTCGGGGCGGACCCCTCGCGCATAACCGCGCAGATAGTGAGCGGTATAGGATTCCTCGGTGCGGGCGCTATTTTGCGCTTCGGTGTGACGGTTAAGGGTCTTACGACCGCTGCGAGCCTCTGGACAACCGCGGGACTCGGTATAGCGGTAGGAGCGGGTATGTATCTCCTCTCCTTTTTGAGCGCCCTTTTGCTTTTGTTCCTGCTTTCGCTCGTGAGCAGGGTGGAGAGGGAACTCATACGCTCAAAGGGTAGCGTCCAGCTGAAGCTCGTCCTCGTCCCTTCCCCCGATTGGCTCTACCGCGTAAAGGGTATCTTTGAGGACGTCCGCATCCAGAAGCTCGTGAGGAGGGGAGATACGCTTGAGGTCGTTCTCTCGGTTCCGGACCTCGGCGACCTTCCCGAGAAACTTGAGGAGCTTCTGAAGCTAAAGGACGTAAAGGAGGTTGAGATAATCTAAACGTAGAGCGGTTGGGTATGCTCCGAGATGCCAACCGTTAACCTCTCGTAAAGAATTTGACCCCTCACGGAAGATAGGGGAATCTCAAGCGTCCCCGCGTCTTTCAGGACGACTATCTTGTCCTTCTCAAGGATAACCTCCTTAGGAGGTTTCTTGTTCTCCTTCTGAAGGATTCCCTTCTCAAGAAGTATTTGTGAGCTGAAGCGTTTCATCTTACCGCCCTCCGATAATGAAAATCTTTCCGAAATTTTAAAAATACTATGTTGAAAATCATTCTCATGACGCCCTGACGGGCGTGATTTTTGAAAATTTTCTCATTCGCTTAACTTATAAGTATGGCGCTCAAGGAGATTAGTAAGGAAACCGTTGAGAAGCTTCTTAAGATTATGGAGGGAACGATAGGGGAAAGCGGTGTGAAAACCGTCCTTCGGCGTCTTGACCCGGACGCCGGCGGGCGGGAGCTTGTTTACGCCTTTGCGGACGAGCTTATGAAGCTCTACGGGGAGAAGGGTGCGTTTGCGCTCATAAGACAGCTGGGAAGGGAGCTCGCAAAGAGCTTTATGCGCTCTTACCCTCAAGAGAGGTGGGAAGAGGTTCTGAAGGGTGCTCTCGGGGAGTTCGGTTTTGCGAGGAGCGTTGAGCTCTTTCCCGAAAGGGCGGGTATATGCGGGTGTGTCTTTTACGAGCTTATAGCGATGCGGGGGCTCGGACCCACACAGCACGCGGTTTGCTGGTGCGGTTGGGGTTTTATAGAGGGCTTTGTTAGGGAAATGACGGGCGCGAAGGGCATAGAGTGGAAGGAAAGGGACTACGATAGGGAAGTCTGTTATTTTGAGTTCATCACGTGATTTCCTCTTCCTCCTCAAGGGGGGTGTAGGTTTCGCGCCTTTGTCTCTTCTCACCGTGTGTAAATAGCATCGTAAAGCAGAATACCGAAAGGGAGCAAATAAGCATCCAAGAAAACAGCATGAACAGGAGCGCTTCTCCCTTCATGCTCCCTCCTCCTTAAGAACCCTGTAGAACTTCTTTTTGCCCACCTTTACCTTAAGCTCGCCCTTTATCTCAATCTCTTGTGAGGGGTTCGTTATCTTTTGGTCGTTTACCCTCAGACCACCTCCTTGGATTATCCTCCTCGCTTCGTTCTTCGTCTTTACCGCTCCGAGTTCAAGGAGCAAGTCAATCGCTTTTATCTTGTCCTTGTTCAAGCGAACGGTGGGTGCGTCCTTAGGGAACTCCCTTTCCGAGAACGTTTTCTCCCACCATTCTTTTGCCTTTTTCGCTTCCTCCTCCGAGTGGAAGCGCTTTACTATCGTGTAGGCGAGCAGTTTTTTCGCTTCCATGGGGTGGAGTTCACGCCGAAGGCGTTCTATATCTTCCTTTTTGAAATCCGTAAGGAGTAAAAACCAGTCCCACATGAGCTCGTCGGGTATTGACATGACCTTTGAAAACATCGTCTTTGGGTCTTCTGTTATGCCTACGTAGTTTCCGTAAGACTTTGACATCTTCCTGACGCCGTCAAGACCGACCAAGAGGGGTAAGGTAATGCAGACCTGAGGCTCTTGCCCGTATTCGCGTTGAATATCCCGCCCGATGAGGAGGTTGAACTTTTGGTCCGTTCCCCCGAGTTCAACGTCCGCCCTCACCGCGACGCTGTCGTAAGCCTGAAGGAGGGGGTATACGAACTCGTGTATGTATATGGGTATGCCCTCGCGGAAGCGCTTTGAAAAGTCATCCCGCTCAAGCATACGCGCGACGGTGTATTTTGCGCAAAGTTCTATAAGTCCGCGCGTCCCGAGCTTCTCAAGCCACTCGGAGTTAAAGAGTATCTTCGTCTTTTCGGGTATGAGAACCTTAAAGACTTGCTCCTTATACGTTTGGGCGTTCTTCAGAACCTCCTCGCGGGAGAGGGGGGGTCTTGTCTCGTTCCTTCCCGTGGGGTCTCCTATGGTGGCGGTAAAGTCCCCGATTATCAGGTAAACCTCGTGCCCGAGCTGTTGAAACTGGCGGAGTTTTTGAAGGAGAACCGTATGCCCGAGGTGCAGGTCCGGAGCGGTGGGGTCAAATCCCGCCTTCACGCGAAGCGGTCTTCCCTCCTTCAGTTTCTTGAGTAGCTCCTCTTCCTCTATGATTTCGGATACACCTTCCTTTATGAGCTTCAGTTGCTCCTCGGGTGTCATACTTGATGATTATTCTACAATTTTTCGTAGGCGGGGCTTTTTAGGGGCTGGGATAAAGATTATCCCGTCTCCTTGAAGGAGGCGGGGCGGCATATAATCCCGTCCCAGCCCCGTCAAAAGAAAAGGAGGGAAAGGTGGGGAAAAGACCTGTTATAGGATGCGATGTAGCTAAGGACTATTGTATCATACACGATGGTCGTCAGGGGTTCCGTCTTGACCTTCACAACCTTGACCTTTTCAAAGACAAACTCCAAAGTGCCATAGTAGTCTTAGAACAAACAGGCGCTTACGGCGTCAGATGGGTGCAAATCTTTGAAAACCTCGGCGCTGAAGTTTACATAGCGGACGGTAAAGAATTTAACCACTACAGAAAAGGATACTCCTCCCGCAAAGACGACTACACGGATGCTTACTTTCTTCGGCGCTTTTTTCTAAATCCCCGCAAGCGAAAGCATTGTAGGCGGTTTCATCCCCAAACGGTTAACCTTCGGGCGCTTATCCGTCAACATATCCGCAACACTTTCTCTCATGCTCTTACCTCCTTAGCCCTCGGGGAACTCAAGAAACTTGAAGTAGCCTACAGACTACAACAAGAACTTGAAGAAGAAATTTCGGCTGTAGCCCAAAACCACCCCGACTATCCTATCCTCAAAACCTTCCCCTATTTTGGCGACATTACTATAGCCACACTTATCGCCTTCAGCTGGGACATATCCCAATTTCCTGATAAGGACGCCTACATCGGCTATGTTCTTATGGGAGCCTTTTCCGAACTTTCTATACAGTCAGAAACACTATCACAGACAAAGCCAGAATAGAAGTAAAAGGAAAACTCTTCAACCTCTTCAAGCAAGCTCACAGAAAAGCATCTTTTTATCTACCGCTCACAATATACATCAAAGAAGCATACGCAGGAGCATCTCTTAATCGTAGGTATATCAAGTTTATTAACCGACTTTTCTCTTTCTAACCTCTTCAAGAACGCTAAAGAGTTCCTCAAGGGCGTCTCCCTCGGATTCTTCCCCTTTAAGAAGATACCCGCAGGATTTAAAAAGAAGCGGATAACCTTTCTCCCTTAGGAAGTTCTTAAGCGTGCTTTCTCTTATCTCAATAGGATGCTCTACTATCTCCTTGTTAGTCCTTGGTCTTCTGCGCCCGTAGGTTTC
>JAADEK010000005.1 GCA_013153455.1 Aquificota bacterium | reverse complement strand
TTCGTTATGAAGGAAAAACAGCCCGAAAAGCAGCAAAAGCAGGAAGAAACGCAACCGAAAGAGGAAAGGAGTCTTTGGGAGAGGATAAAATCATTCTTTAGCTCATGAAGCTCCTCGTTGCGACCTCAAACCCGGGAAAGCTTGAGGAGTTCCGTCGCATACTTGAACCTCTGGGTATAAGCGTCGTTCCCCCGCACAAAAAATTAAAGGTGGAGGAGACGGGGAGTTCATTTCTTGAAAACGCATACATAAAGGCTAAAGCCTACTGGGAGGAGTTCGGTATTCCTTCCGTGGCGGACGACAGCGGTCTTATAGTTGACGCAATCGCACCCTACCCCGGGGTTTACTCAAGCAGGTTCCACGAGCTTGAGCTTTTCGGCAAGGAAGAGGGGAAAAGCCCGGATGAGGCGAATATAAAAAAGCTCCTAAGGGTTCTTAGGGGCAAAAGGGAGAGGGGTGCGAGGTTTGTTGCTTTCGTCGTTTTGTATGCGAACGGAAAGGGTCTGTGGGCTGAGGGAGAGGTGAGGGGAAGGATAGCGGAATCACCGCGCGGGAGCGGGGGTTTTGGTTATGACCCCGTGTTTATACCCGAGGGCGAGACGAGGACTATGGCTGAGCTTTCACCCGAGGAAAAGGACAGGATTTCCCACAGGGGTAAGGCTCTGAGGGCTTTGGCGCGTATACTTGAAAGGTGTGAGGAAGCTTTCTGAGAAGATAAAGGCGTATGAACTCCTCGGTGAGGTCTTCAACGTAATCTCTGTAATATCCCTTAACCGCTTCAGGAGGGCAAAGCCCTCCGTTATAAGGAAACTCCCTTACTTTAGGAGGCTTGAGGAAGTCCTTGAGCACCTTTACGTCCTTCTTCCCTCACACCCGCTCTTCAGGGAAAGGAAGGCTCGGAAGGCTCTCGTTGTGTTCTTGTCCGACCTTTCTTTCACGCGGGGTCTTTGCGGGAAGCTCTTGAAGAGGCTTGAGGGTTTCGGTGCGAAAGAGCTTATAGCGGTGGGCTCAAAGTGCGTCCCAAAAGACGCCACAAACGTTGTGGAGGGTGTTTTCGGGAAGGTGTTCTTAGAGTCGGAATTGGTGCGACTGTTCGGTAAGCTCTTTGAGCGCTACGAGAGGGGGGAGCTCGGGAGCGTTTGGGTGCTTTACGCGAGTCCGCTCCTCGGTTCGTCCTTTGTTGAGCGCTCATACTCACCGCCGAAGGCGGTCATTTCACAAAAAGAAGAAAGGAGGGAAAGGTTTTACTCGGGTGCTTCACTGGGCGGTGCGGGCGCTGTTTCCTTGGGTGAGGCTGGGAGCTGGGAGCCTCGTTTGGTTCGGTTCCTTCCCCCGAGTGTGAGGGGTCGCTACAGGGGTGATGAGGTTCTAAATACGGAGGTTCCGGAGGAGGTTCTTCTGGGGGAGGTTATGAGGCTTTACGTTCAGTTGGGTGCGCCTTTCTTGGGTTTTGAGCACTACACCGCTCTCAACCTTTACCGCTTTAGGAGCGCAAAGCGTATGCGGGACAACGTCCTTAGAGCTCTAAAGCGCCTGAGGGTTTTGCTCAACAAGGAGCGCCAAGAGAGGATAAACAGGGAGCTTCAGGATATAGTCTTTGCGCTTTTGGCGTTTGAGGAGGAGAGGTTCAGAGACCTAAAACAGGAGGGTTTCGTCCTTGAGGTGGGGAGCGTCGTTGAGCCCCGCTTGAGGGAGTTCCTAATCGGTGAGGTGAGAAAGAGGGTAAGCGTGAGGGAGGTGAGGGTTGTTGAGGGTCTTTTGGGCTTTAGGCTTGTCTCACAAAACGAGGTTTACGACTTTAGTCTTGAGCACTACCTTGAGGAGCTCAAGAGGAGCCTCTTATCGGGGGTCCTATCTTTACGAGCCCCGTCTCGGTAATCTCCATAAAGTGGGTTTTCGTGTCGTGCCCGCAGAGCCTGCACCCGTCTATACGGAAGAGCCTCACGATATCCCCTATCTCCTTTTTGTATATCTGAGCCTGATACTTGGTCATTATGAGTTCCTTTGCGAGGACGAAGGTGCAGTCAACGATGTGGCTTATCGCGAACCCTCCCGCAGCTTCCGCGGAGAGCTCCTCGTGTGAGCTTCTCTTTTGTGAGACAAAGAGGGCGGTCTGATACCACTTTTTCATAAAGTTAAAGAGCTGGCGCACTATAACGCGCGCCATCATCTCCCTCGCCTCATACAGCCCCGTGATTGAGTCTATGACGGTGTGCTTTATCTTGTATTGCTTTATCGCAAAGGCGAGCGTAGCCAACAGGTTCGGTATGTTTTCCCTCAGGGACGCGTGAGACGCAGCGTCTATGAGGACTATCTTGTCCTTTATCTTCTCAAAGTCTATACCCATGGCGGTCGCGCGCTGTTTTAGCCCCAGCGTCACGAAGGGAGCGGGGCTTTCAACCGTGACAAAGGCTACCGCCTCACCCCTGTCCGCCTGCTTTACCGTAAACTGCTCCGCCATAAGGGACTTTCCCGTGTCCGAGACACCCGTTATGTTCACAACCGCGTAGCGGGGAATCCCTCCCAGCGGAACCTTAACCACCTTCCCGTCCTTTATCTCCGCCTTGAAAAAGAGCTCATCAAGCCCCTCAACCCCCGAAGGGACACCCTCAAGCTTGGGGGCTTTCTTGAGGGCTTCCTCCGCGAGCCATATACCCTCCTCAACAACGCGGGGCTTTTCATACTCTTCGTGCTTCCTGAATTCCTTATCCATACTTCTTAAGATATAATAAAGACGCCCTTCGGGCGTTCTTTAAGATGAAAAGGATTATCCTAAAACCCGGAAAGGAGAAGAAGATAAAGCACTTCTACCCTTGGGTCTTCAGGGACGAGATACTCTCACAAGAGGGTGAGGGAGTAATCGCTTCCCTCTACTCCTCGGACGGGGAGTTCCTCGCAAAGGGCACATACTCCCCCCATTCGCGTATAGCCTTCCGAGTCCTTTCTTACGAGGACGAGCCAATAGACGAGGGTTTCTTCAGAAAGAGGTTCTCCCAAGCCCTCGCCCTGAGGGAAGGCATACCCTCGGATGCATACAGGCTCGCCTTTTCGGAGAGCGACCTTCTGAGCGGTCTTATAGTTGACAGATACGCGGAGGGGTTCGTGATTCAGGTAAGGAGCTACCCTATGGAGGTTCTGAAAGAAAGGGTTCTCTCCGCTCTCTCCGACTTTTCCCCGAGGTTTATATACGAGAGGAGCGACTTTAAGGGAAGGAGCGAGGAGGGGCTTGAGCCCTTTTCGGGGCTTTTGATGGGTGAGCTTGAGAACCCCGTCCTTATACACGAGAGGGAGTTTAAGTTCCTCGTTGATGTAAAGGGAGGGCTAAAGACGGGGTTTTACCTTGACCAGAGGGATAACAGGGCTTACGTCGCGGGTCTGCTTCGGGGAGGGGAGAGGGTTCTTGACCTGTTTTGTTATACGGGAGGCTTTTCCGTCTATTGCGCATCAAGGGGAGCGCGCGTTGTGGGCGTTGACGTAAACGAGTCCGCGCTTGAGCTTGCGCGCCAAAATGTGCGCCTCAACAACCTGAGCGCGGAGTTCGTCCGCGCGAACGCCTTTGACTTCCTTGAGAGCACAAACGAGACCTACGACCTGATAATAGCGGACCCCCCAGCCATAGCGAAGACCAAAAGGGAAAAAGAAAGCGTCCTTTGGGCTATATGGAAGCTCGCTCACCGCTCCTTTCTGAAGCTGAAGAGATTCGGTAGGCTCTTTATCTGCTCTTGCACATACCAGATAAGCGCCCAAGAGATGATAAGGCAGGTGAGGCTCGCCTCAACGGACGTAAGGAGGCGCATCCTTATAAAGGAGGTAAACCTCCAGCCCCAGGACCACCCTTTCGTTCCCACCTTTCCCGAGAGCTTGTATCTTAAGTGTCTTGACGCGGTTGTGATAGACTAAAAGGAGGGGGAGAAGATGAGAGTTTTTGCTCTCCTTTTGCTCGTCTTTTTAGCCTTCGGGGCTTCGCTGAGCGATTACCTCATGTCCGCGGAAAGGCTCATAAAACAGATGAAGGGGGCAAACGCCCAGAGCGACACACCTTACCTCTACTCAAAGGCTCTCGGCTACTACGAGGGTATGCTCGTTTACATCTCCGACGCGGACAGGGAGGGGGCAAAGAGCGCCTTTAACCTCTTTGAGAGAAACGCGAGGAAGGCGATAAGGGGAGCATACACGAACCGCGAGCCTATGACGGAGCTTATCGTCTTTGAGCCGAGGCTCTTTTTTGAGGAACACTGCGACGGGATAATGGACGAGTGTTTTTACGAGCGAAGATACGAAAAGCAGGAGCTTTTAGAACTCCTTGATTACTTTTCCCTGAAAAAGAGGGTTGAGTTCCTGAGGAGGAACAACGCCCTTTACTGCGCACCCGAGCACTTTGGGAGGAGCGAGGCTTTCTTTAACCTAATCTCTTGGGAGCTTATGAGACAAAAGCCGAGCGAGGAGAAGCTCCTCACCTTCAAGGAAAAGCTCCTTGAGAGCCTTACGATGGCGGAGGAGCTCCTCCGCTACGCGATGAAGACCCACAGGAAGTGCTACTACAGGTAAACTACCTTATCTCCGATATCTCCGTAAGGACTGCTCCCTTTGTGAGCATTTGGTCTATCGCCCTCTCAACGTCCCCGGGCTTTAGGTCAACGCCCTTTATCGCGTCCCCGAGGACGAAAGCCTCATACCCCAAGGAAAGCCCTCCGAGAACGGTGTTCTTCACGCAGTAATCCGTCGCAACTCCCCCAACGAATATACGCCTGACTCCCCTCTCTTTCAGCAGGTCGTCAAGTATCGTTCCCTGAAAGCCCGAGTATGCGTCAAAGTCGCGGGAGGTTCCCTTTGAGATTATGAACTTGTTGTCGGGGGGGATGTATAGCTCGGGGTGGAATTGTGCACCGGGTGTGTCCTGAACGCAGTGGGGAGGCCATATCCCGCCGTGCCCCTTAAAGGATATGTGGTCGGGCGGGTGCCAGTCGCGCGTAAAAAACACCGGAAGCCCCTTACTTTCAAAGAGCTTTATGTATTCGTTAAGACGGGGTATTATCTTGTCCGCGTCGGGAACGGGGAGGGCACCCCCGGGCATAAAGTCGTTTTGCATATCAACGACTATAAGAGCGTCCCTGTCGGTGAGCTTTATCCTCATCTCCTTCCTCCTTCATTATTATTAAATCCGAGAAAAAGAGGGGCTTTACGCCGAAAAATAGGGGTCCGAGCCTGAAAAGATACGTATAACCGCAAATTATATAATTACCGCCCGAAAGGGCGGTCTTTATATTTGAACCGAAAAAGTTTAAGGTTTTATCTTTTGAGATTACCTTAACGAGCGTATTGGGAAACGGGCTGTAAACGTAGATGGTTTTCCCCTCGTTCCAGTAAAGGACCGGCTTGTTCCCGAAAACGGAAACGAGCCTTTCGCTTTTTATCGCGTCAAGGAGTTCCTTTTTGTTCTTGACCGGCTTTTGTGAGAGGACGTAGTTCCTGAGGAGGGAAAAGGAAAAGCGGTAGGAGGGAAAGAGGAAGCGAATACCTACCTCCCGTATGTATACCTTAACGTGGTGGTCAAGTCCCGAAAGTAGTTTGTTCTCCCACCCCTCGCTCAGGTAGCGCCTCGCGTAGCGCTCGGGGTCAACGAGCTTCAGTATTCCTTTGATGTATCTGTCCCGAAGGATGAGCCAAAGGAGGGGAAATGCGAGGATGTAAAGCGCTAAGGCTTTCTTGTTCTCAAGGAGGGCGTCCTTCAGGTTCAGAAGCTCAAATATGTATGAGGGTTCCCTCCTCAGTCTCCACCTGTATTTTCGCTTAAAGTGGTGGGTGATTACGGAAAGCTCACCCAACCTTATAACGTTCCCGAGAAGCCTCCCCCCCTCGTCGTTTATCTTTTCCTCCCTTCCCACTATAGTCCTTTCGTCCGCGAAGTGTTTGAAGTGCTCAACCTCGTGGTCCGTAATCACGACGTAGTCTATGCCTTCTTGGTCGCGGGCGCGAAAGACGTCCTCGGGCTTTCCGAGGCTGTCGTATGAAAACTGCGTGTGTATATGAAAGGCAAAGGAGTAGAGGTAGAGCTTCGGGGGTGTGAGGAGGGCGTCGCTCCTTTTTGCCCTTGCGAGCTTCAGGGGCAGGAGGGCATACGCGAGCGGTATGAGGAGAAAAAGGAGAAGAATCTCAAGCATCAGGGGAGGTTCATAGCCTCTCGGACTTGTTCCATGGTTTCCTTCGCTATAGCCCTCGCTTTTTTTGAGCTTTCGTAAAAGAGTTCCTCTATCTCTTTTTCCCTCTCTTTTAGCTCCCTTCTTTTCTCACGAATGGGGGAGAGGAATCTCTCAAGGTTCTCAAGGAGGAGGCGCTTGCACTCAACGCAACCGAGCTTTCCGGTTTTGCATGCGCTCTTTATCTCCTCAAGCCCTTCCTTTGTAAAGAGCTTGTGCCAAGCGAATACGGGACAGCGTTCCGGGTGTCCGGGGTCGTTCTTCCTTATCTTTTGAGGGTCGGTGAACATCTTCATCACCTTGTTCCTCACCTCCTCGGGTGTGTCGGAGAAGTATACCGCGTTGTTGTAAGACTTTGACATCTTCCTCCCGTCCGTTCCGGGAATCTTCGGGGTCTCGGTGAGGAGGGCTTTTGGCTCGGGGAATATCTCGCGGTAAAGGCGGTTAAAGCGCCTCGCTATCTCCCGCGAAAGCTCTATGTGCGGGAGCTGGTCTTCTCCCACCGGAACCGCTTCACCTTTGTATATGAGTATGTCCGCGCTTTGTAAGACCGGGTATCCGAGAAACCCGAAGGTGTCGGTCTCGTAGTAGTCGCGCTTTGATACGTTTAGCTTCTTAAGGAGTTGGGGCTCAATCTCTCCTTCAAAAACCGCCTCTATCAGCGTCTCGGTAAGGCTCTCAAGGATGTGCTCCCTGAACCTCTCTTTATCCTTTATCTCAACGGGTAAGAGCGAGACGATATCGCTCACGCGGTCTTCTACGCGCTTTCTCAGCTCCCTTTGTAGCTCCGTAAGGCGAAGGAGGTTGTATTTTAGGTCTTTGTATGTGGGATTCAGCTCAAGCCAGCTTTTCGGTGTAAGCATACCGAGGAGCAAAAACAGCTCCGCATGTTCGGGAACCTTGGACTGGATAAAGAGGGTGCTCTTTTCGGGGTCAAGACCGAGGGCGAGCCAATCTATCATAAGTTCCCTTACGTTCTTCCTCAGCTCCTTTGTGTTCTTGTATGCGGTCGTGAGCGCGTGCCAATCCGCTATGAAAAAAAAACACTCGTGCTTGTTTTGTAGTTCCACCCAGTTCCTTATGACGCCGAAGTAGTGCCCGAGGTGGAGCTTCCCCGTGGGTCTCATTCCGCTAACTACGCGCATAGGAAGTATTTTAAGAGAATGATGTCGGAGCGTTTCTTAGTCCTTTTTTGCTCACTCGGCTTTTTCCCGCTCACGCTTTGGCTCCTTGCCCTCGTGCTCTACGTTCTCGGACTCATCAGCTCCGAGGAGTTTCACAAGCTCGTCCCCACCGCTCTTGCCCTTAAACTCCTCTCCCAACCCCTTTTCGGTCTTTTCGTCCTTTTGCCCCTTTACGGGGGGTTTTCCCTGCTCGCCTTCAAGGGTTTAAAGACGCGGGAGGGTAAAATCGCCTTACTTTTCGGGTTTTTTATTACCCTTTTCTCTGCATTCGCTTAATTTTAATATATGAGCGGGCGCGTTCTATTTGAAGAAAATGACCATAAAATCGTATTATTTGAAGAGCTTACACCCGCGAGCGCGGTTCAGGCGAACCAATACCTCATCGTTCACAAAGGGGAGGCTATGCTCCTTGACCCCGGGGGGCACAAGGTCTTTTCACAACTCCAGCGCGATATATCCCGCTTCTTTCCCCCCAGCCAGATAAAGTATATATTCCTCTCGCACCAAGACCCCGACGTTGTCGCGTCCATAAACGGGTGGCTCCTCACGACAAACGCCCAAGCGCTTATCTCGCGTCTCTGGATTCGCTTCCTTCCGCACTTCGGTCTTGACAGCCAACTTGAGAACAGGGTCATCCCTATAGAAGACAGAGGGATGAGGGTAAAGCTCGGGGACTGTGAGCTTATTATCCTCCCCGCCCACTTCCTCCACTCACCGGGAAACTTTCAGGTTTACGACCCCTGCTCAAAGACCCTCTTCAGCGGTGACCTCGGGGCGTCCCTCGGCTCTCCTTACGTATTTGTTGAAGACTTTGACGCTCACCTAAGATACATGGAACCCTTTCACAAGCGCTACATGGCTTCAAGGAAGGTCATGAACCTATGGGCGGATATGGTGAGCGAGCTTGATATAGAGATGATAGCACCCCAGCACGGGGCGGTCTTTAAGGGTAAAGGGATGGTGGAGAGGTTCATAAACTGGGCAAGGGAACTGCCCTGCGGTGTGGACCTCATGGACGAGGGTGTATACTCTATACCCGGAGGGTGATGTTATGAGGAAGGTTATCCCTCTTTTGCTCGCGGGTGCGCTTTTTCTCGCGGGGTGTGAGGAGAAGAAGCAAGAGGGGGTAGTGATATACGACGCGAGCGGGAAACCTATAAGGAGCGAATACAACGGGGTTTACTACGACAAGCCCGCCCCGAACTTTTGCCTAAAGACCTACGAAGGGGGAAAGGAGAAGACCGTGTGCCTTGATGAGCTACTCAAGGAAAAGGACGTCGTCCTCGTATTTTTCGGATACACCCACTGCCCCGACGTTTGCCCCGCTGCTATGATGGTTCTCAAGAGAGCAATGAAAAAGCTTGACGAGGACGAGAAAAAGCGCGTTGGTGTCCTCTTTGTGAGCGTTGACCCCGAGCGCGACGACCCCAAAACCGTCTCCGAGTATGCGAAATACTTTGACAAGAGCTTCATAGGACTCACCGCAAGCCCCGAGGAGATAAAGAAGGTCGCAAAGGACTACAAGGTCTTTTACAAAAAGATTGAAAGAGAAGGCTCCGAGGACTACCTCGTTGACCACTCCGCCCTCATCTACCTAATCACAAAGGACGGAAGGATTAAGCTCATCTACACAACGAGCAAACAAAAGCCCGAACTCATAGCAAAGGACATAAAGAAGATTCTTGATTAAAGAAAATTACCCCGCCTTCGGCGGGGTCTTTTAATCTTTTTGGGGAAGTTTTTCAACGTATACCGAAAGGCTCGGAAATGCGAAGGACGAGCCGTTTTCCTCCACGATTTTCATTATCCTAAAGAGGACGTCTTGACGGATTTTCAGGTATTCTTCCCAGTTTGCGGTATCCGTAAAGCAGTAGACGAAGATAATGAGGGCGCTGTCGCCAAAGTCGTTGAAGTATACCATCCTCAGCTGGTCTTTTGCTATTCGGGGGTGCTCTTCAAGCATCTTCCTTATCTCTTGGACTATCTTGAGGAGTTTCTCGCGGGGTGTGTCGTATGTGAGTCCTATGTTCAGTTTTATCCTCCGAACACGCCGTCTTGAGAAGTTCTCAACGGGCTTTGTGGAGAGTATCTGGTTCGGAACCGTTATCAGGCTCTTTTCAAAGGTTCTCACCTTCGTAGTTCTGAGACCGAGGTCTTCAACGATACCCTCAACGTCCCCGACCTTTATCCAGTCGCCTATCTTAAAGGTTTTGTCAAGGAGAATCGTAAGCCCGCCGAAGAAGTTCGCGACGGTGTCCCGCGCTGCGAGCGCAACCGCAAGACCGCCTATCCCGAGCGAAGCTATGAAGGCGCTTACGTTTACGCCGAGCTCTTGCAAGATGGCGATAAAGCCAACCGAGACGACGAAGAACTTAACGAGCTTCGTAATAAAGGAGCCTATCTCCCGCGAGAACTCCTTCCCGAACTTCTCCCCGACCGCTATGAATACCTCCTCAAATACGCTAACGAGGTTGTATACCGCCCAGAAGAATGTAAATATCACGAGGACGGATATCGTCTTGTCAAGGGCTTCCTCACCTATGCGTAGGTATTTGAGCGAGAAGTATACACCGAGTATGACAAAGAGAAAGCTCACGGGTGAGCGGAGAGCCTGAAGGAGTTTGTCGTCCCACGTGGTTTGGGTTTTTGCGAGGAGCCTCCTTACGCTCCTTATAACGAAAACGAGAAAGAGCTTCCGAAGAAGCAAAAAGAGCAAAAATATACCTATAGCTATCGCGAGCTTGTAGAGGGGATACCCGAGTATGACTACGTTGAGATGCTCCGTGAACTTCTCAATCTCTTTGAGGAGTTCGTTCATCTGAAAGATATTATAGTAGCGCTATAATCTCTTAAAATGGGAGAGATACTGAGGGTAAGGACTACGAAACACACGAGCATCGTAAACATCACCCATCAGGTAAGGGAGGTCGTGAAGCGCTCGGGTGTCGTTGACGGGATATGCGTCGTCTACACACCCCACACGACCGCCTGTATCTTCATAAACGAAGGCGCGGACCCCGACGTCGTTAGGGATATCGTCTACGCGCTTGAGAAGCTCATTCCTTGGAACGACCCCAACTACGCGCACGCGGAGGGCAACTCCGCAGCGCACATAAGGAGCGCTATAATCGGAAACTCTCGCGTTATCCCCGTCATAGGGGGTGAGCTTGCGCTCGGGACGTGGGAGTCTATATTCCTCGCGGACTTTGACGGTCCGAGGGAGAGAAAGGTAATCGTTCAGGTTCTGGGAGAGGGAACATGACGCTGATAGCCTTCCTCATACTCGTAGGTATTCTCGTCTGGGTTCACGAGTTTGGGCACTTCCTTATGGCTAAGCTCTTCAGGGTTCGCGTTGAGGTATTCTCAATCGGCTTCGGACCCCCCGTAGTTCGGAAACAGATAGGTGAGACCGTATACCAGATAGCCCTCCTACCCCTCGGGGGTTACGTGAAGCTATACGGTGAGGAGGAAAACCTGAACGACCCGAGGGCTTTCTCCTCAAAAAAGCCTTGGCAGAAAATCCTTATAGCTCTCGGGGGACCCCTCTTTAACGTTCTTTTCACGATTTTCCTCTTTACGGTTATATACGCGATAGGGACGGAAGTCCCCAAATACGTAAAGAGCGAGGTAGTCGTAGGATACGTTGAGGAAAACTCCCTCGCGAGCAAGCTCGGGATAAAGCCCGGGGACAAGATAGTCCGCATAAACGGATACGAGATAAAAACGTGGGAAGACCTAAGAAAAGCCCTCCTTGAGCTTTCACTAAAGGGGGTAAAGAAGACGAAGATTTACGTAAAGAGGGGAGACAAGATACTTGAGCTTGAGCTTACCCTTCCCCAAAAGGGTGAGGGTATCACGCTCGGGATAGCTCCCCCTCTTCCTCCGGTTGTGGGGAAGGTAAAGGAAGGCTCACCAGCCCATCAGGTCGGCATAAAGGAGGGGGACGTAATAATAGCGGTAAACGGGAAGCCCGTGAGGAGCTGGTATGAGCTCGTTGAACTAATCAGGAAAAACGGGACAAAACCCGTAAAGTTAACGATAAAGAGGGGGGACAAGATAATAGAGAAGACCGTCGTTCCCGCAAAAGACCCCAAAACCGGAAAGGTATACCTCGGTATATACCCGAAGATAGAAACGATAAAGGAAAGGCACCCGTTGCCCGAAGCTTTTGAACTCGCGGTTGAGAGAACATACGAGCTTACCGTTCTCACGTTTAAAACCCTATGGGGTCTCATAACGGGAAAGGTTTCACTAAAGACGCTCGGGGGACCGATAGCCATAGCCCAGTTCGCGGGTCAAGCTGCGCAAAGCGGTTTTATACCCTTCCTTTCCATGATGGCTTTCATCTCACTCCAGCTCGCCATATTTAACCTCCTCCCCTTGCCCGTCCTTGACGGCGGGCTCGTTCTCCTTTTCCTCATTGAGTGGATAAGGGGTGAGCCACTTCCGGACAAGTTTAAGGAAGCGTGGCAGAGGGTGGGCTTTGCGCTCATAATAGCCCTCACCCTCTTTGTCTTCATAAATGACATACTCAGGCTCTTGGGAGTAAATTAAACCTACTATGCTCAGGAAGGCTACGGTCCGCGACGCGCGCCAGATATGGGAGCTTCTCTCGGAGTATGCCCGTGAGGGGCTCCTCCTTCCGAGGAGTCTTAACTCCATCTACGAAAACATAAGGGATTTTTGGGTATACGAAAAGGAGGGGAGGGTCGCGGGCTGTGTAGCCCTTCACGTCCTTTGGGAAGACCTCGCGGAGATAAGGAGCCTCGCGGTCAGGAAGGAGTTCAGGAACGAGGGCATAGGGACGCTTCTCGTGCGCTCCGCGATACTTGAGGCTTGGGAGCTCGGCGTTTCGCGCGTATTTTCACTCACATACGTGAAGGACTTCTTCATAAGGAACTTCTCCTTTAGGCTCATAGACAAACGAGAGTTACCCCACAAGGTCTGGGGAGAGTGTGTGAACTGCGTCAAGTT